>DATEKX010000484.1:0-3439 GCA_035277165.1 Blastocatellia bacterium
TGGATGTGGGCAAGCAAGGGATGAGACTGCAAACGGGCACGGTCGAAACGGGAAAGCTTCATATAATCCGCGACCATACGATTGCATTCAAGAATAAGCTGGAAGTCGAAGTTGATTTGCCTAACGCAACCATCAAGCTACAGGGATTTGCGGCCTGGTACAGGCCCGAAGCCGATGGACTCTTCTGGGTGGTCGGCCTTTATATAAGAGATATGTCTGCGGCAGATCGCACGGCTTATGATCAGTATTTGATGCAACTATCGAGCGGCCAGATCAGCGAAAGCGCGCCCGCTTAGATTTGAGCGTTGATTATTCCGGCTTGAAATAGTTGTCAGTTAGACCGGATTTGTTTCGTCTAAGGCGACTACCGGAAACAAGGGAGGAACCAGCAGATGAGTTCTGATACGGACGATAAGCGAAACTGGCTTGAACGATTGACCAGCAAGATACCCGGCTACAGCGGCTATGTTGATCGCGAAAGCCGCCGCGATATAGACAAGATGCACCGCGAACAACTAGCAGACCGTTTGCGCCGTCTTAAAGCTCCGCTCACCGAAGTGATGAAGGAACTGAGTTCGGGCGGGCGATTGTTTGAAGTCGGCCCGGTCGATTCCGCTATAAAGAGACTCGATCACCTGGAAAATCGCGTGCGATTTGCCAGTTACGGCTATTCGGGATTCTTTGATGTAGTGAAAATCGAGCAGGCGCAGTTGGATTCGATTTATAGATTCGATCTCGCTTTAGTCGAGCACGTTGACAAAATCGAAGCGAAGGTCAATGAGTTGAAGACGCAATCTGCGACTGCCGCAGGTTTGAAGACCGCAGCCGCAGAGGTCACCGCCACAATAGACGAAGCCGATCACACTTTCGATGACCGATACAAGGCTATAAATAATTTCGGCCAGGAGCAGCCTCCCGGCCAACCGTTATTTCAATGATGAATGATGAGTTAGGATGAACGAACATTATTCGTCATTTATCGTTTGTAGTTATTATGGCAGACACTTGTATAAACTGTGGCTCGGAGCTTTTCTACGGGCAGCGATTCTGTCGCTCGTGCGGGAATATAACCGATTCTTCATCGCGTGAGGAAGCGCCTACGCAGAGGATGACGCCTCCGCCCGATGTGCGAGGCTCTGATCTGCGGGGCTCCGATATGTGGGGGGCGCGCGGCGCGGCTAATACTGCGCCCACGCCAAAGTCGGAAACGAATCCCGTCTACGCGCCGCCGAGTTATTATCAGCCGACAGTTCCTCCGCTTCCCATGCAGCCGATGCCGCCTTATACGCCGCCGCGCTCGCGCTCTTGGATTCCTATTCTCGTGTTGTTAATTATTCTCATCTTCGGCGGCGGGACTGTCATATTGAAAAGAATCATTGGCAACATCAAAGGCAATATTACAAGCAGAGCAGATATAGAGGTAAAGAAGAGCTTCCCGTTGAATAAAGGCGCGGCGCTTTCGATTGCCACGGAAAACGGCAGCGTCAGCGTCGAAGGGTGGAATAGATCGCAAGCCGAAGTGCGAATCATCACGCGCGGCAAATCGAATGGTCAAGATGTGATGTCTACGATCAAAAGCGACAACGACAATTTTTCGCTCGATACTAGAACTGTATCTAACAGCGAAAATGTCAGCGTGGTGATAAAAGTTCCCGATACTCTGGGGACGATTAAATTGAGTTCGGAAAACGGCACTATCAACGTGTCTCATCTAACGGGCAGCATAACTATTGAAGCTGAAAATGGCGTGGTTAAACTCGACGACGTTTCCGGCGTTGAGAGCGTTAAAACAGAAAATGGCATAATAAAAGCCCAGATGAACAGCATAGCGAAAGATCGCCCCGTGACATTTGAAACCGAAAACGGCAAAATCGAATTGGTGTTTGGCGAAGATTTCAATGCAAACCTTGAAGCCAGTACCGAGCGCGGCTTCCTTAATGCTGACGACGAACTCGGCCTCCAAATTCAAAGCACGCGGCCCCTCGGCAAGCGGGCAAGTGGGCGTATAGGTAAAGGCGGCGCCCCTCTGACGATCAAAACTGAGAACGGAGGCATAAGTCTCAGTAGGTAATTTGCGCAACGAAGGAGACTGTTTACATGGCAATTGAAGTTTTAGAGTATTTCGATTCATCAGGCGAAGAGATGGTTCATCGCATACCCGAAGTCGGCTCGTCCGACATCAAGCTGGGCGCGCAGTTGATAGTCCAGGAGAACCAGGCGGCAGTCTTCTTCCGCGACGGCAAAGCGCTCGATACGTTCGGGCCTGGTCGTCACACGCTCACAACGATGAACGTGCCGCTTTTGACGAAACTGCTTTCGCTCCCGTTCGGCGGCAAATCGCCGTTTCAAGCGAGCGTGATGTTCGTCGCTCGACACACGTTTCAAGATTTGAAATGGGGTACGAAAGAGCCTATCCCTTTCCGCGACACTGAGCTTCGCATGGTCAGGTTGCGCGCGTTCGGCAAATACTCGTTGCGTGTTGTAGACCCTCAGTTGTTCGTGGGTTCGGTAGTCGGCACTCGCGGAATAGTTTCGACCGAAGCCATCGGCTCATTCCTGCGCGACATCATTGTTGCTCGTCTCAACGATTTGCTCGGCGAGAATTTGAAGACGGTCTTTGATCTTCCGGCTTACTACGATGAGTTGGCGTCGGGCGTGAAAGCGCGCGTGGCCGAAGAATTCTCCAAGCAAGGGCTTGAGCTTGTTGACCTGATAATTTCTGCCATCACTCCGCCCGAAGAAGTCCAGAAGATGATTGACGAGCGTTCAAGCATGGGCGCGATTGGCGACATGAACGCTTATATGCAATTCAAAGCCGCGCAATCCATGCAAGATGCAGCCAAACAGCCGGGCGGCGCTGCGGGGCAGGGAATGGGTTTAGGAATGGGTCTCGGTTATGGTCAGATGATGGCTGGCGCGTTGTCGGGTCAAGGCGCGCAGCAACAGGGCGGCGCGGCGCAAGCGCAGACTGTTCCTTGCGCGAAGTGCGGAACGCAAAACGCTGTCGGCACAAAATTCTGCGCGAATTGCGGAGCGCAACAACAAGCTCCGCAAGCGGCAACTGCCGAATGTCCAGCTTGCCACGGGCAGGTACAAGCCGGATCAAAATTCTGTAATAGCTGCGGGCAATCGCTCGTGCCGCAGCCGTGCAAAAACTGTCAGACGCCAGTGCAACCCGGCTCGAAATTCTGCGCTAACTGCGGCACGCCGGTTTGATGATCAAAAGTATCGGCCAGAGAAGTTTAGAAAGTGAATCCTTAAATTAAGGATTCACTTTCTGATTTCAAGGCTTGTGCACAATCGCTTCGACGCTACGCGCTGCGAGTTCAGCTTCAATATCACCAACCAGAAATTGCTGCGCTTCTTCCTTCTGTCTCAATACTGCATCCATATGGCAAAGTGTGAGTCCGCACACAAATAAATGAGCCTGTTCGCCGGA
>DATEKX010000485.1:0-2828 GCA_035277165.1 Blastocatellia bacterium
GGGTCTGTAGCAGACACGCCGTAAAGCAGGCTCGACATCAGCCTTGTCAGCGCGAACGCTGCCACTAACCCAATCGCCACGCCGATCAATGTAAGAATCATTCCCTGACCTACGACAAGCTTCAGAACGTCCGAAGCTTGCGCGCCCAGAGCCATGCGTATGCCAATCTCGTGCGTGCGTTGAGCTACGGCATAACTCATCACGCCATACAATCCGACTGCGGTCAGAACAAGCGCCAGCCCTGCAAATATACTCAGCAGCAGAGTGTTGAAGCGCGGCTGCGCGACCGCTCCCGCCACATAATCATCGAGCATCCTGATGTCGAAGACAGGCAAATCCTTGTCTATTGCTCTGACCTCTTGTTGAATTGCGCTGACCAGTCCGCGAGGATCGTTCTCGCTTTTAACTACAATCGCCATCGAGTCGAATGGAACATGCGCGTGCGGAGCATAATATTCCGCTTCTTCTGCGGCCTCCAATCTAAGATGCCTGACGTTGCCGACCACGCCAACGATTTCGCGCATCGGAGGTTCATCCTCGTCAAACGAAATGCTCGGCCTGATATGTTTGCCAATAGGGTCTTCGCCGGGGAAGTATTTCTCGGCGAAAGCTGAATTGACAATCATGACTCTGGGCGATTTTCTGTCATCGCGCGCGGTGAAATCGCGGCCCTTTACGAGCGGGATTCCCATCGTTTGAAAGTAATCCAGACCAATAGTGCGGAACTCGGCTGTGGGCAGGTCGCCCTTCGCCATCGGACGCCCTTCGATTTCAAAAGAGATTCGCATGCGGTCGCCGCTTAAAGGCAGTGGCAACACTGCGCTTGCCTGCGCGACTCCCGGCAGCACGTTGACGCGGTCGAGCAGGTCGCGATAAAAAGCAACCTGCTTTTCAGTCGTATATTTCACATCGGGCAATCCCATTCTCAGCGTCAGCACGTTTTTTGAATTGAAACCGGGATTGATGTTTTGCAAGCGCCTGAGACTTTCAATCAACAGCCCTGCGCCTGCCAGAAGCACTATCGCGATTGCCACTTCAAAGACGACCAACATGCTGCGAATCAGATTGCGTCGCCCGCCTTCTGTCGAACTGCGCCCGCCTTCCTTGAGCGATTCTGAAAGGTCGGGTCTGGAGGCTTGAATCGCCGGAACCAGACCGAAGATAATTCCGGTCAAAACGGAAACGCCCAGCGTGAACAGCAGCACGCCTCCATCCAGCTTGATTTGTGTTGCGCGAGGAAGATCGTCGCCGCTCAACGCAACGAGCAGGTCTGTCGCCCACAACGCCACAAGCAATCCGAGCACGCCTCCTGCGAGCGCAAGCGTCACGCTTTCCGTAAGAAGTTGACGCACTACGCGCATACGACTTGCGCCGAGCGCAGCGCGAATAGCCATCTCTTTGTACCGGGTCGTGGCTCTGGCAAGCAGCAGGTTTGCAACATTCGCGCAGGCGATCAAAAGCACGCATACGACAGTGCCCAGCAGTATCCACAGCGCGAGGCGAACGTCGCCCACAAGGTCTTCGAGCGCGCCCACGACATAAGCTCCTCTGTTGGAATTATCATCCGGGTATTGTTGTTCGAGGCGGCTGGCGATTGTCTCCATCTCGGACTGCGCTTGAGATAGGCTGACATCCGGTTTTAATCGCGCGATCACCCTCAGATAATGCGCGCCGCGTTGAGCCGTCAGCGGGTCTTCTCCCTGAGATTCGACGGCGAATGTCGTCCACAACTCGACCGGGTCGTTACTTATCGGGAATTTGAATCCGTCGGGCATCACACCCACGACAGAGAAATTCACGCCATCGAGCGTGATCGATCTTCCTAAAATATTCGGATCAGAGTTGAACTGTCTTTGCCACAGGCCGTGACTCAGTATGACCACTTGCCCGCTGTCGCCGGGCTTGTCTTCTTCGGGCAGAAACGTTCGACCGAGCATGGGCGTCGCGCCCAGCAAAGCAAAAAGATCGGCAGACACGACTGCGCTTTCAAGACGCACAGCATCGTCTCCTCCGGTCAGTATGTGGTTGCTGTCATGAAAAGCAGCCATGCGCTCGAAGACATGGTTTTGATCTCTCCAATCGACGAAGTCAGGATAAGAGGCTGAACCTTGAATGATGCCGCGATTCTTGTTGGTTTGATAGACCCTGATGAGCCGGTCAGGGTCAGAGAAGGGAAGCGGTTTCAGAAGCACCGCATTGATTACACCAAAGATGGCCGTGTTTGCGCCTATCCCTAAAGCGAGCGCGATGATTGCAACAGCCGTAAAGCCGGGACGTCTCATCAGCGTCCGAACGCCGTAGCGAAAGTCTTTGAATAAAGTCTCCATAAATCTCCAGAATCAATTGCGAATTAAAAATTAGGAATTAAGAATTATTCTTCACGCCTTAATTTTTAATTCTTAATTTTTAATTCGTAATTTGCTATTCATAGCGAAGCGCGACCATCGGGTCTACTTTCATTGCGCGCCGCGCAGGCAGATAACAGGCTACGAGCGCGACCAGCGCCAGAATCAGCGGAATGCTTGCAAAGGTTATCCCGTCCGTAGCAGAGATGCCGTAGAGAAAGCTCGCAAGCAACCGCGTAATAATCATTGCCGTAGCCATTCCGACTGCGACTCCTATTGCAACAAGCATCATCCCTTCCTTAATCGCCAGCTTGAATATGTCCGAAGCTTGCGCGCCCAGCGCCATGCGTATGCCGATCTCGCGCGTGCGGCGCGTCACGGTATAGGCCATCACGCCGTAGAGACCCACCATGGCCAACGCGGTGGCAAGCACGCTGAACACGGTCGAGAGGCTCGCAATCAGGCGATCGGTTGCGACCGATT
>DATEKX010000486.1:0-5440 GCA_035277165.1 Blastocatellia bacterium
GTTTATAGGCGGCGGTTCAGGCGGATCATTCCTCTTTCGAGTCACGTTTTGTCTTGCTTCTTCCCCCAGTTCTTTGAAGCCCACATCGCTGCTTCTGAAGACGAGCGGAGCGTCGGCAGAATACTTGAACATTGTTCCTACGCGCCACACCATGCCTCGCGCAAACCAGAACGGGTTGTGCACGATGACGTTCAAGCTCTTTCTAAGCCGGACGCGGTCGCGCTGTATCCCGTCGGGCCAACTCCACATTTCACCATAACGGGGATCAATGAGCGCTTCCTGCCCGACCACGCCGGGGTCAGTACGCACAGCGCCGAAATGCTCGCCGCCTATGTCGGCTATGCCTTCCCACATCACTATGCCTGTATTGATGCTGACAGGAATGAATTCATGAAAGAGAATATAATTTCGTATCGTTATCGGGACTACGACGAGCAGTGATATGACGGCGATCAACCATGAACGCTTCGCCGTCTCTCTTCGCCTGATTGAAATGAGCGGGAGCATTATCGCGATGAAGACGCCGAGCATTAAAGTGTTCGGCCTGATCCAGACCGACAACCCGCACAGCAGGCCCGCAAGCGCATACGCCCACCACGACCGAGGCTTTCCGCGCTCGGTCACTGCCAGCACGTACACAGCCGCAAGCGTCGGCAATACGCAGGACCCATCCGGCAGGATTACGTTTGAATAGAAAGCGAAGTGATGCCAGGCTCCCACAATCACCCCGGAGACGATGCCGACCGGCCACGACAACAACCGCCCCGCGATTAAAAATATAAAGACTGCTCCAAACGAGTTCAGCAAATTCTGAACGAACTGCACTGTGAAGTAGTCTTTGCCGAGCAGCGTATAGATCGTCGCCAGATAAATACCGTAGCCCGGCGAGTGGATGAGCAGACTTGTGTTCGTCGGGTCCCATTCTTCTCGAATGAGCACGCCCTTGCCCTTGAGCGCTCCGAGCGCTTCGTAATGAAACCCGAGCGACATTGTTCTGGCCCATTGAGCCGAAGTTTGAGTCAGCGGCGCGACATCGACAGCCGTCAACGCTCTGACAGAAAACGCGATAAAGAAGATCGCGAACGCCCAACTTATCTTTGCTTTACGGCTCAGGCGGACGCGGCTGCCGAGCGCGAGAAACAATCGATGACGTATCTGCGATGTGTTAAAGCCGAAAAGCCACCTTCGCGGCTCCCTTTGGTGATGCTTTGTGTTGAAATCAGGTTCTTCTGTAATCATTTGCTGTTGCGGAATATGAAAGTAAGGTTAAACATCTATGCTCAACCCGTCTCTGCCTATCATTACTTCGCCTGAAAAATCCTTTCGCAATTCCTGCTTCAATTCTTCTTCGTTAACATCGAAATAAAAATGCGTGACTACAAGGCGCGCGACATTGGAAAGAGCAGCCATCCGCGCAACGTCTTTTACTGAAACGTGAGCGATGCCTTCGCGTCGTTCGCGAAAAGAGCATTCGGAAATCATCAAGCTCGCCCGGTCAAAGAACTTCGCGACCTCTTCGCTGTAATCGGTATCGCCCGTGTAACAGATCGCGTGTGTTTGAGTCTGGATTCTCACAGCCAGACTCTCTTTCGTGTGCGGCGTCTTGGTGACTGACAGCGAACAATCTGCCGTAAGATTCACACGCTCGCCGGGCGCGAGCATTTGCAGATTCACAGGAAACTTCGGCTCGAACAATTTTGACCCGTATGCTTCTTTCAAACTATTCATCACGCGGTCAAGCCCCTGTGGGCCGATGACTGTAAGAGCTTCGGCGCGCTTTGACTTCATGCCATGATTGAATGCTAAGAACAACGCCGCCAACTCTCCGCAGTGATCAACATGAAAATGGCTTATGAACAGGTGCGTCATTTGCTCCCACGGCAGATCATATCGCGCCAGCGCGTGAACGGTTCCTGCGCCGCAGTCCATCATTATTCGCGCATCGCCTGATTCGACGAAGTAGCCCGACGAGTTTCTCGCGCCGTCTGGAACCACTGTGCCCGAACCCAGTATCGTGACTCGCATCCCTTACTCCAGTCTCGAATCAACAAGCCAAGAATTCTATCAGAAGAAATGATGAAGTATGAATGAGGAACGATGAATTGAAAGATGGCATTCCCGTCGTTCATCGGTTCCTTGTTGTTGACACACAGGCTTCGAGTCATCTAGCATCGCACAAGTTGATTGAGCGTAGCATTCCATCTTATATCCCTTTATGTTTTACAACTCTTTTACAACTGCAAGGAACAAGGGGTGAATGATAGCGTAAAGAAGACAGTGGCGGCATCTAAGGCAAACAACATAGCAGAGGCGAACATTCCAACAACAAGCGAGCAAGTCGAGTCAGTGCCTCGCGCTGGTCTGGTGATGGCGATTCTCTTGCTGATCTTTTTTCTCGCCACGAGCGATAACCAGATAATCTCGCCGCTTTTGCCGCTGATAGCAAAAGATTTTGGTTACGGCGAGCAGGTCGGCAGGGTCGGACAATTGATGTTGCCAGCTTATGCGATTGCGGCAGCGATTGCAGCGCTGTTGATAGGCCCTCTGTCGGATAAGTTCGGTCGCCGCAGATTTTTATTTTACGCTTCGATTCTTTTTGGCGCGTCGCTTCTGCTCATCCTCTTCATCAAAGACATCCGCCTGCTTGCGGCAGTAAGAGTATTGACAGGATTTGCCGCCGGAACATTCTCTACCTGTTCGATTGCTTACGTCGCGGACTACTTTCCTTACAGCCGTCGCGGCGTAGCAATGAGCGTAGTGCAGGCCGGATACTTCGGCGCGCTCGTCGTCGGTGTTCCTGCGGCAACTTTGATAGCAGGCTGGCAAAGCTGGCGACACAGCTTCGCTTTTTTTGGCGCGCTTTCAATCATCGCATTCGTTCTGATTGCCGCGCTGTTGCCGGAAGATAAGCACACGATGGCGGAACTGGCTCTGTCTGATCGAATGGCGCGGCGATTCGATAACATCAAGCTCGTCTTTGAAGGCAGAGAGCGCATAGCTGCGATAGCTGCCGCGTTCTTTGTGTCAGGCGGGTTCGTCGGATTTTTTACCTACATAGGAACATGGCTCCAGAAAGATTTGAATCTCGGCAAAGGCGCAGTCAATCTATTCTTCATCCTTGTCGGCATCGCTTTGCTTATAGGCGCATTCATCGCGGGGCCTGTGTCAGACAAATTCGGCAAGCGCGGTCTTTCGATTCTTGCGACGATTGTGCTCGCGCCGATGCTTTTATTGATACCGACGCTCACGTGGGGCGTGCCGCTGTTTGCGGCCTTTCTCATTGCCGCCCTTGCGTTCGCATTTCGACAGGGGCCGCTGCAAGCGCTGGCAACAGAGTTTGTGCCGCGCCGCGCGCGAGGCGCGCTTGTGGCAGTGCGAAACACGGCTTCGCAAATCGGCATCGCCGTTGCGACAGTGGCAAGCGGCTGGCTTTATGATAAGCTCGATTATCGCGCTGTTGGCATATTCAGCGGCGTGATGACGATGGCCGCCGCCTTTTGCATCTTCCTGATGAAAGAACCGCGCGGCGAGCAGTCGGAACACGAATCGGCAAAGGAATCGCCCGAATGAAGACGGCTTCGACAATCGATGACGGACTTGCAGAACTCTCCACAAAACCAGCTAGAACTAAACGTCGATGGTCGCGCATACTGCTTCGCGTGGTCTTAGCCCTTATCTTCATATTCATCATCATTGTTTATGTCGTCTTCCCCATCTGGTTTTCAAGCATCGTATCGAATGCAAAGACGCGCTCGCTTGACCGTCAGCAGACACAAACGCCAGCAGACTTTCAAGCGGAATACAAGGACGTTGAATTTCAAACTTCCGACGGCGTGAAGATCAGCGCGTGGCTGATGCCGAGCCGCACTAAGCGCGTGACCATTATTTATTCGCATGGTTTGTTTCGCTCGCGGCGCGAGCTTCTGGAACGGGCGGTCGAATTATGGCGGCTCGGATACGGAGCGCTGCTTTATGATTCGCGCAATCACGGCGAGAGCGGCCCGGCTCGTGTGACGCTCGGCTATGCGGAGCGACTCGATGCGGAAGCGGCTGTCAGGTACTTGCGCGAAGAAGCCCGCACGAAAGACCGCATTGCGCTGTTCGGAATTTCAATGGGAGCCGCAACCGCGCTTCTCGCGACAGCCGAAACGCCCGAAGTCGCCGCAGTGATTTCCGACAGCTCTTACCTGAATTTCAAAGACACTACAGATCATCACGTGCGGTTGTTTCTGCCTGTTCCAGCTTTTCCATTAGCGAACGAGACACGATTTATGATCGAGTGGCGCGCAGGCTTTGACGGCTCGAAGCTGGACGCGCTCGACGCTGTGCAAAGAATTGGCGCAAGACCTTCGATGTTCATCGCTGCCGCGCACGACAAACGAATGCCGCCCGACATTGCGCAGAAGCTCTATGAAGCGGCAACAGGCGCGCAGCGAAATTTATTGGTAATTGACGGGCCAGGCTCCGAAATTCACGGCCATGCGTATCAGGCCGACCCAAAAGTTTATATCAGCAGAATCGCAGATTTTCTTCAGGCGGCTCTGGGAGATTAATGCGGCGTATGCTCTTTTGCTTTTCCCGCACGGCTTCTCTATGATTCGGTTATGAAGGACGAACCTCTATTTGATGATGAGGTGATTGACATCAGGCCTCGCAAGCGAAGACGCTGGCTGATAGTTCTTGCGGCCATAATCATCTTCTTGTTCCTGACCGGCTCGCGGATTACCAGCATATACATAGACTCGCTGTGGTTTTCGTCCGTAGGCTACTCGAACATTTACTGGTACAAGTTTCGATTGGGCGGAATGCTCTTCTTATTTTTCCTTGTTGTCACATTCCTGATAATCAGACTGCCGTTCGTCTTCTTGAATCGTTTCTTCCCTGAACTGACCGAGCGCCCTCGCCTGCGACCTGTCACGGTCGAAGAGATCAGAGAAGTAAACTTCCTGCCTTTTTTCTATCGTCCGGGCGTGTGGCTCTTTTCCTTAGCTGGTGGTCTCTTAGCCGCGATCAACATGAGCCGCGAGTGGCCTGAATTCGCGCTGTATCTGAACTCGCAACACGCAGGCGCAAGCGATCCCATCTTCAATCGTGATGTCGGCTTTTACCTGTTCAAGCTGCCTGTTCTGGAATTGTTGACCGGGTGGATTCAAACAATAGCTGTGCTCCTGTTCATCGTCATAGCAGCGATATCCGGCTATATCTGGTATCTCGAACGAATCAGGGATGCTGTGACGGTGAACACAAGGCGGCGAGCGACTGCTGCGATAAGCGCGGCGGGAGCTTTCGCCGCCCTCACATACGCGGCAAGCACTTATTTTGATCGCTACGATCTGCTCTGGTCGCGTAACGAATTGTTCACGGGCGTCAGCTACACGGATGCAAACGTGCGACTGATCGCGATGAACATTTTAATAGTTCTCTTTCTGCTTGCGGCAAT
>DATEKX010000487.1:0-4831 GCA_035277165.1 Blastocatellia bacterium
AATCGAAGAGCAAAAAAGATCGCGCGCGCGCGGAAGAGGCATTGAATAAAGCCATCCAAATGAATTCAAGCAACGTTGAATTTTCAAACAAGGTCGCTGAACAGTTGCTCGCCGATCTGAAGAAAAAGAAGTAAGAGCAAAGGTCAGATGTTTAGAATTAGCTCCGTAGGAGCTAATTCTAAACATCTGACCTCTATTTCTAATTCAATCTCGCCTGGCTTTGTCGGATCGCTTTGATCTGCTCGCGTATTGTTTTTCGGTCGGGCGCGTCGGGCAGTAGCGCGAGGTATCGCTCAAGCTCTTCAATCGAATTTGACGTGTCGCCGGTAGCGGCAAGAAGCAATCCGTAATCCCGCACGTGTTGCGGCGAGTCGGGATTGATAATCATCAAACGCTCGATTACAGCAAGCGCCCTGTGATTATCGCTCGATGAATAAATCCCAAGCAGATTCGCGAGCATCCGAGCAAGTATCTGCTTCTTTGTCACCGCTGCCAGATGTTCGGGCCGCAGCGCGAACTTACCATTGCTCATCTCTGCCAGCATTTCTGCGCAACCCATCTCTCCCATCAAACGCCCACTGTTGAATACATCTATGAACACGTCGCCGGTTGCAGCCTCGTGCCGCGCGATGAAATGGCTGGGCATTCCTACGCCTTCGATGAACAAACCGATTCGCCTCGCGACTTCGATGTAAACAACTGTCAGGGTAATCGGGATGCCTGTGCGACGATCAATCACTTCGTTTAAGAAGCTGTTACGCGGGTCATAATAATTTCCACGATTGCCGCGAAATCCCAACTCTTCAAACAACACGGCGTTAAGCGCCGAGATTTGATCGAGCGAGTTAATCGCGTCGCGTGCGCGCTCGCGCGCCATGTCACCGATGCGGTCGAGCTTGTCCAGATAGAGCGGTATATCGAGACGCGGGTACTCTTCGGCTGCGATTGTCAAAGCGGCTTCTGCGAGGTTGATCTCTTCATCCTTGCGCGACACGATTTCAGTAAACAGGCCGCGCACGATGCTTGTTCGCTGCTTCGACATTGATTGCGCTCTCCGAAAAAATCAGAAGGGCTGGTGAACGAATCACCAGCCCTTCAATATATCACGAGAAATGACGATTTCGCTTCAGTGTTTAGCCTGCGCGTCGAGCTTGAAATTCTTCCAGAGGAACGCGTACGAATTATCCGCGACAGAGATCATGTACTCCCAGCCGTGATTGCCCGGAAAGAGATGAAATTCGTGCGGGATGCCCAGTTTCGTCAACCTTTCATCAAACGCTTTGTTGCTCGTTTGAAAGCCGTAGCGGTCCTGTTCGCCGCAGTCGAAATAAATCTTTATGCCTGATTTTTTGATTGCTGCGGCATTGGATTCTGCTACGAACACGGGGTTGGATATTCGGAAGAACTCTTCATCGGGAGGGTCGCCGAAGATGTTGCCGATCAATTTCAGCATGAACTGCGAGCGGCGGTCAGTGCCGGTCGGATGCGGCAACTCTTCAAACAGCGCTGCGCTGTGTGTGGTGACGCTCGAAAACATTTCAGGATGTTTGAAGGCCAGCAGCATCGCGCCCCATCCGCCCATCGAGATGCCTTGAATCGCGCGGCCAGCGGGCGTCCCCATAGTGCGATAGTTCTTTTCGATGTAAGGAATCAAGTCCTTGATTATCGCGTCTTCATAGCGCACGCCCGGTTTCGAGTTGAGATAAAAGCTGTTCTCGCCTGCGGGCGCGACTATGATGAAGTCGCCGATCTTACCTTCGCCGCGCAATTTCGCAACTGCGGCGGCCACGCCACGCCTCTGAAATTCGCCTTCGTTGCCAAACATTCCGTGCAGGAAGTAGAGCACAGCGTAACGCCGCTTCGCATCGGTCTTGTAGGACGGAGGAAGCTGAACGGCGAATTTTAATTCCTTGCCAAGCGAGGAAGATTGAAGCGAGCCGTATTCGACGCCTGCTTCTGATGAAGGTGGAGCGGAAGCCGTAGCCTGCGGAGTTTGCATGAAGTTTCTCGGCATCAAATGAGCAGCGGTGTTTGCAGCGAGCGTGATGACGAGCGAAAGAATCGCTATGGCAATATGCCCGAACATTTCCATTAACTGTTACCTTTAAATCGCGGCCCGTCGCTGGGAAAATGATTGATGTTCATGTTCGCAGCAGCGATGTCCGTCAGATCAATTATAGCCGCAGCGTTGATGGCTGCCGCTATGCTAATCGTTTCGCTGATCTCTTCTTCCGTAGCGCCTGCTTGAAGAGCTTTCTTCAGATGTCCTTCGATGCATCCCTGACATTTTGCCACAAGCGATGCGGCTATTGAAATCAACTCTTGAGTTTTGGTGTCGAGGTGTTTCTTTTCCGAGAAGTAAATCTCGCGATAGAACTGGCCGTAGATGTTGCGCATCTTCGGCTCCATCATCGAATAAGATTTCGGTTTGCCGTCTTTTTGGGGTTCAGGATTAGATGCTGGAATATCGGATTCTGCTGTTGCTTCTTGTGATTCGACCTGTGTCGCCATCTTGCTATCCATAATGATTTGATTATCTCCTTGCTTAAATTCCTGCGATGATGATTGTCAGGGCACAAGCGTGATTGTTGTTGACAACCCCTCCGTCTTATACGGCGCACTCGCGCTCAAGGTCTCAAAAAGTTGTCACGAATTTGTAAATAAATCAGCACAAGCAAACCAAATTTTTATCATACTGAACTGTGCATTTCAACTTTGCCCACAGTCGCGCGGCGCATTATCACCTTCGTGAAACTGCGGCTGGCTCGCTTTCTTTCGATGCGCGCCTGCGACGGTTGCGCGTTTCAATAGCAGCCGCGATTGCGGCGCGAGGATGCACGATGCCCCAGCCCTGGCGATCAACCTCGACGTATGGCAGTCGCACAGCCGTCTTGATTAATGCTTGTTTAACTTCAAAAGGCTTGAGGTCGGGCACTGCTTCGAGCATCTGGGCTGCGATTGAAGACACAATGGGAGCTGCGAAACTGGTCCCGTCCACGTGCTTGTAGCTTCCGCTGATGACGTTGTTATCGCGCAGCTTTATCCAGACGACATGGCGAATCAGATAAGTCTCAAGTTCAAGGGCATGATCTAAGTCTTCGTCAACGCCGGGGTGTCGCTTGATAATGTCGCGCAATTGATCTTCGGGCGCGTCCTCAAGCTCGGACAACAGAATCGCCTGCTCGGCGGTCGGAGTTCCCGGCAAGATAGGCGCGGCCACCCAGATGCCGGGCGCAATCACTTCCGGTTTTTGAAGCCCGTCAATGGTCGGCCCAAAGCTCGAACGGTACATCTGTTTGTCGGAAAATTCGAGCGTGTTCTTATCGTCAAGCCCGCCGACCGTTATGACCGAAGGCGCAGACGCAGGCGGCAGCACGGGATGATTCGGCATATGACCGGAATTGCCTGCGGCGGCGACGACGACCAGCCCTGCCCGCGTCGCATCCTCTGCCATCTGCGATAACTCGTCGTCGAGATAGCTCGCTTCAAAGTCTCCGCCTGCGGAGATGTTGACTATGCGAATGTTGTATCGCTCGCGATTGCGCATCGCCCAATGAAGCCCGCGCGCGATGTCGCGATGTCGAACGCGCGACGAGATGCCTATTTTGATCAACACGAGATTGGCTTCCGACGCTATGCCGCGATAAAGCCCGCCTGAAAGAAATCCATTTCCGGCTGCGACAACAGAAGTCATCATCCCGTGCCACGATGAGACCTGCGGCGTAGTCAAATCCGTAGGCCGCGTGCGCTCGACCAGATTGGCGTATTTCAAAATCCGGTTGTGCGGGCGCGTAAGGTCTGGGTGCGCGTAGAAGCCTGAGTCGAGAAAAGCTATGGTGACGCCGCGTCCGCGAAATTCGCCGCTGGCTTCAAGCCGCATCGGCGTCGGTATCACTTTGATCTCTTGCTCTGCAAACTGCGGAAAAGCTGCAGCAAGCTCATCACGGCGGCGGATGTATCGGCCAAGACAGTCCAGGCAAATATCTTTGCCGGGTTCCCATCGGTGCGTGTTGACGGTCAGCATCGAACGCACGATGTCGTCAACCGCTTCGGGAGGCGCAACGTTACTGGCTTCGACTTCTCTAAAACATATGGGGCACTGAGTGTGATTTGTCTCCATGCATGAACTCGATTCGTAAAGTGAAGCGTTATTCTAGCGAGCGAAATCTCAAGCCGCAATCGCAGTTATTCAGGTTTCCTTGCAATCAAGCTTGCAACGGCGCGTGTTTGCAAGATGGACTCGCGATACTTGATGAGGTGAAGCCCTCGAAACATTTGAACAAGCTCGCCCGGACGAAGCAGGAAATCAGAGTTGAAACCCGGCTTGTATCGAAGATAGTCCATCGTCATTGTCTCGAACACAAGCAATCCACCGGGCTTCAGTCCCTTGATGATTTCAGGAGCCAGATTGCGCTGCAAGTAATTGAAATTGACGATCACATCGAACGCTTTCGAAGGGATGTTGAACGATGTCAAATCCACCGCCGCCGCTTCGATCTGCACATTGCTCGCGCACGCGAGGCCAATACATTTTTCAAGAGCGCGAATAGATATGTCTAACGCGATTGTCGTCAGCCCGCGCTTTGCAAGAAAAACCGAATTGCGACCTTGACCAGCCGCAATGTCCAAAGCGAGGCCGCTTGCGGGCAGGCTTTCCGCGTTGCTACAGAGAAAGCTTGAAGGCGCAGACCCGCCGATCATTTCGTTCGTATCATAGCGTTTGTCCCACTTGAGCTTATCCGACATAATCAGCGCCCTCGCAAAGATTAGTGATTATGCAGCAAGCGGCCAGAGAAAGACATGCTTCTCCAAGGCTGTTGCAAAATAAAAG
>DATEKX010000488.1:0-6871 GCA_035277165.1 Blastocatellia bacterium
TCGTCGTTGATGCGCAGTGGTTTCTCGATCCGTTGAATCAGAACAGGAAAGACAATGGCGTCGGCGGTGAAAATAGTTTCTTCACAATGCCTCGCTATAAAGCGACCGGCTACACGAGCGAGCGCGATAAGGTTCGACGCGGGCGAATATTATCGCTCGACCTGCCAGCAGATGCTTCGGGCCGCAAGCGCGACGGGCGAATCTATCTGCCGCCGGGATATGATGGGTCGAGCGAGCGATATCCGGTTATTTATTTTGGCGACGGTATCGAGTACATCGAGCGCGCAAACGCAACAGTAATCGCCGATAACCTGATTGCAGAGCGAAAAATGAGACCGGCGATTATGGTCTTTCTTGCGCCAATTGATCGTAACAAAGAGTACTGGATGAATGCGGCTTACGTTGAATGGCTGGCAAAAGAGCTTGTCCCGATGATTGACGCAAAGTACCGGACGAAGGCCGTGCCCGCATCGCGCGTGATAGCAGGAGCTTCGCTCGGTGGTTTGATTTCGGCTTATGCTGCGCTGACTCACCCTGAAATCTTCGGCAACGTGTTAGGCCAATCGTCAGCGTTTCAAGTAGACGACAATCGGATCATAACTGATTTCGCCGCGCGCGAACGCAAGCCTGTCAACTTCTATCTTGAAACAGGCCGGTACGAAGGTCTGGTTGACAGCAATCGAAAGATGAAAGACGTGCTCAAAAAGAAAGGCTATCGGCTCGCCTATCGCGAAGTGAACGCGGGCCACAACTGGACGCACTGGGCCGACGCGCTGGCCGAGGCCTTGAGCTATGTCTTTGCTAAGAGCGTGTTTTGAAATGCGGGAATTCAACCGTCAGACCGTAGCCCATATCGCCAGATATGGGTATACGGGCGATTGATTCTACACAAGCCCGCCTAGCGGGCGACAGAGTATCGGTTAATGATGTCTGTCGCACGCTTTGCGGGCTTAATGCTTAGGTCTTATGTTAACCCACATCTGAGGATGTGGGCTTTATGCTGTCGCCCGCTACGCGGGCTGCTATCAAATCGCTGCCCCATTTCATAACACGCTCTAAGTGAAAATGGCGATGAACAATTGTTGGCCTGTGAGTGGTTAAATGTGATACCCTGCGCACCGAACACCTGCAAAGGAGCATTCGATGACGAAACAACACTCACATGATTCGACTATCGACGGCGCTCACTCTCACGAGCATGTTCACGATCAAGTATCGCGCCGATCTTTTCTTTCTGTGATCCCCGGCTCGCTTCTCGCGATGCGGGCTTTCGCACAGGGGGCAGACAGTCCCGCAGAGCGATTCCGGCGAATGTCTGAACAGGCCGAGCGCACAGGGCTTGCCGAACCCTTCAAGGGAATCACTGCCGCAGGCGAGCCGACCGCCGGACTGTTTCCCATCCACTCGACAGGTGTTTCCACCGCGCCCGTCCGCAATGCTGCCGTAGCGTTCCTCAATTCTCTCACCGCCGAGCAACGCGCCAAAACTATGTTCCCTATTGACGACCCCGAATGGCGCAAATGGATGAACCAGCACTTCTATGTGCGTCAGGGCGTCAGCTTCAAGGAAATGACTAACACACAACGCGAGGCCGCGTTCGGCCTTATGCGCGCATCGCTCAGCGCGCGAGGTATGGAGCTTACGCGTAACATCATGCGCCTCAACGAAACTCTGGCCGAGCTGACTAACGACCATGAGTTTATGGGCGAATGGATGTACTTCATAACGATAATGGGCAAGCCTTCTGCCAGCGAACCCTGGGGCTGGCAATTCGACGGCCATCACGCCATCATCAATTACTTTGTGCTCGGCGATCAGATAGTGATGACCCCTAATTTCGTCGGTTCAGAACCTGTGCTGGCTACATCGGGCAAGTACAAAGGCACGGTGATCCTGCAGGAAGAACAGGCACAGGGACTCGCCATGGCACAGGCGCTTACCGAAGCCCAACGTAAGAAAGCCGTTCTCGATTTTTCCAAAACCGGCAATAACAATCTGACCGAAGCATTCAAGGACAACATTGTTTTGGACTACGCGGGTGTTCGCGTTTCGGAATTATCTGCGCGACAGAATCGGCAGATGATGGAACTGGTCAACCTGTTCATCAGCAACATGGACGCTGGTCACGCGCGTGTGAAAATGGATGAAGTGAAGCGGCATCTTGATAAGACCTGTTTTGCATGGATTGGCGGAACAGAAGCTGAAAGCACGTTCTACTATCGCATTCACAGTCCTGTGGTGCTGGTCGAGTTCGATCACCAACGGCCCGCAAACCTGTCTCGCTTTTCTGCTGATCCGAAACAGCCCACGCGCCAGCACATTCATGTCGTCGTGCGCACGCCTAACGGAAATGACTATGGCAAAGACCTGCTCCGACAGCATTATCTGGCGCACCAGCACAAAAGCTGAGAGCGTTTTTGAAACTCAATCCACAACGAGCCTTTGCGTTTGCTCGTCGAATCGCCAAAGGTTTTCTTTATCGCGAAGGTGAACGCCGCCCAGCCACAGATCAATGTCGTTCATATCTAAGAAATCGGCCTTGCCATTCAAAACGTCCATCCCTGTTTGTGTGATGTCAAAAGAAGTCTTGAATATCCTCGAAGAAAAACTGGCCGAATCTGAATCGTCAAAGCCAGTTATCGTGACCAGCGATTGTGGGGCGGAAGCCATTCGCTTCATATCGTGCCATACCCGATAATCGCCTAGCCCGTAAGCAGGCTCTCGATCAAAGAACGCTTTGCACAGGCGCATGAAATCCGTGATGCCTTCGGAGACAATTTCAAGCAGCCTGTTTTCTGCGCGACCTAAACCATTAGTGACGGAAGGGAAGCGCGCGAGGTGTTGAATCAACGCAGATCGCAGATAAGGCAGCGCAGATGTCTCTTCGGTTATGAGGTCTTCTATACGGCGCGGGTCAGGCGAGCAGAATGCAGACCACGCTTTTTCGGCAAGACTCATCTCTGCTTCGGTCACTTCGTGCCGAGCGTCGAAAAGCGAGGCCATCTGTTCTGCGCTCAATTCGCCAAGCCCTCTGAAATTCTCTCTGCCCGGAAACTCGTCGATGCAGATCAGGCTCAATCGAGCTTTGTCCATGTTCTGACGAGAGAAACGATCCAGCAGATAAATCAGGTTGATCTGGCAAAACAAGTCATGCTCGAACCACAGTATGACCTCATCACTGCTTGATGCGCGGGTGAGCTTTTCATCCTGTGTGGACAAATCGTTTCTGACCTTGTCAGCATCCATCTCGTTGTCTTCGGACAAAAAATTGGCGCGCACGAAAAACCATTCGTCTTGCGACAAGCCTTGCGGAGTCGGCCCTATCGCAAGGGCTTCACGAAACGGGAAATGCTCGCCGGGGAATCCCGACTCTTTCATCGTGTTAGCCGTCGAATCTCCGTTGTGAATGTGCAGCATGACTTACCTCCTGAAACCGACTGAATCGTTCAACCCTTTTGCCATAGTATCATGAAAGCTGAAGGCAAAAATCTGTAACTCGATTCAAGCCCAATCAAGCAATCAGCGAAGCAGTTGTTATAACTTGTTCAACCTTTTGACCGTTCTCGCATCTAAGAGCGAGTATTGAAATGCGGGAAATCAACCCGCGAAGCGGGTGTCAGATTAGAGCGCGTTTTGACATGTTGGCGTTCAACCCGCGAAGCGGGTGTCAGACTGTAGCCCATATCGCCAGATATGGGTATACGGGCGATTGATTCTACACAAGCGGCAGAGTATCAGTTAATGATGTCTGTCGCCCGTTTCACGGGCTTGATGGCAATGCGTGCTGTTATCCCAGCACTAACGTGCTGGGCTTTATGCTGTCGCCCGCTACGCGGGCTGCTATATGCTGTTGCTCGCTACGCGGGCTGGTATCAAATCGCTGCCGCATTTCATAACACGCTCTAAACCTCGCCGCGAAATTATATGGCCTGCGCGCCGACATTAGCCTTGATGTGGCGCGCGCAGGCTTTATCATGATTTGAGAATGATGTAGCGTTAATTGATGGAATGCCAATTATGCTGAAGCTTCTGGCGCTGATCTCTTCAACGTTTGCAATAACCGTGGTGAGGACGGTCGCTTCTGTGCTGTTCGTGGCAGTGCAGTTATACGTGCTTCGCGCTTTTCTGCGAATCATCCGCTCGCTCGGACTCAAACAGCGCAGAGAAAAACTTCTAATCACGCTCGCAGTTGTTTTCATCATCATTGTCAACCTGCCGCTCCTTATCTTTATAATCGAAGGCATCGTCAGCCCTCGCAGTTTTATGCTTTATTCTCCGTTGCCGGGACAGGAAAGACTGATCAGGCCATTCGCTTACATATTCTTTGTCTGGACTATCGGCTCTTTCTTTTTCGCGGCGGCGGCACCCGTCGCCATGTCGGCATTCGCCGCCGTCCAGTTTTTCAGGCGCAGAAAAAGCTCTGACGAAAACGGCGCAACCATCGAAGCCTTTGATCTGTCGCGCCGTCGCTTTTTGCAGATGGCGCTTCTTGCGGCAGCTTCGATGCCGTTTGCCATATCGGCCTATGGCGCTATCGCCGCGCGCTCGCGGAAGGTGATTGAAAAAGCCACAGTCCCGATCACAGGTCTATCGCCGCAACTTGACGGGCTGACTATTGTGCAGATGAGCGATATTCATGCAGGCTTCTTCATGAAAGAGTCGCAGATGCGCGAGTACGTCGAGATTGCCAATGGCTTGAACCCTGACATTGTAGCGCTGACGGGAGATTTCGTTGCTACAAAGCGCGAACAAGCCGAGCCGTTTATCAAAGCAATCTCCGGTTTGAAAGCCAGACTTGGCGTGTACGGCTGTCTCGGCAATCACGATATATTCGCGGATGCCGAAGAAGACCTTGAGCGCGGATTCGATGAAGCGGGCTTCAAACTTCTGCGCAGCCGGAACGAGGTCATTGATGTTGACGGCGCGAAACTGAATATCATCGGGGTTGATTACATCGGGTACAATCCGAATATACGAAACGTGAACGATGCGCTGAGAGGGATAAATCTGGAAGGAACGACAATTCTGCTTTTGCACGCGCCGCAGCTATTTCCTCAAGCGGCAAAAGCGGGAATTCACCTGACGCTTTCCGGTCACACGCACGGCGGGCAGATAGCTTTGAACTTCGGCGATTTGATCATAACTCCGGCGCGGCTCTCTACAATTTTTCTCGCCGGGTTATTCAAGATCGGAGATTCGCACCTCTACGTCAATCGCGGGCTTGGAACGACAGGCCCGCCCATCAGAATCGGCGCGCCGCCAGAGATCACTCACATCACTTTGAAAGCGGTTTAACACGAGTCATAACGTTTTTAGAAAAGCGATCAGCGCGCGTTTGTCTGCTGCTGAAAGCTCAAGACCGAATTCGTGACCTTTCACTGCGCGCGCCTTAACGCCGGGGCCTTTCCATCCGCTCGGCACATAATCGTCGCGCAGTCTTTTCGAGTCGAACCAATCTTCGAGCGAGGCGATTGATCCCGAATGCTCGATCAGCCCGCGATACCACAGACCTTTGAGCGAAGGAACTTTGTAATAGCCTGTCCCTTTGCGCGTTTTCAAAGCCAGATTCGGGTCGGTGCCTATGCGAATGCCTCTTAAGATATGGAGCCGCTCAGTCGCAGGTTCGCCTTTCGGCGGAGTGAAGCCATCAACCGGGATGAGCATATTGTTGGTGTAGAGCGGAGGCGCGTGGCAGGCGGCACAACCTTCCTTCTCGAAGACTTTTTGCCCGCGCGCGGCTACGCGGTCGAACTTATTCGGATTCATCGGCGGCTCAAGCGAATAGATAAACTTTCCGAGCGCGTAAAGCGCCTCGTCGCTGTAGCGATACGTCATATGACGCTGCTCTTCGGTAAAAAACTTATGTGGGCCGACTGAGCCGTCGTCCGTGGTCATCACGAGCGCAGCATATCGCGCAATGTCTTCAGGCCCGCGATTCAAGTGTGTGCCCGTGTGATCCATATAACGCCGATTTTTAATGCCGATCAGGTCGGGAATTTTGGTCGTGTAGTATGGACTGCCGTTGAATCGCGTAAACGTTCCGGGAAACGGAGGGCCATCAACCTGATTGATCTCTTCTTCGCTCATCGTTTTGAAACGCAGATGGATGTCGTCTTTGAGCCAAGGCACGCCGTAGGTGTTGTACGCACCTTGATTAAACGTCACGCCCTGCTTTTCGGCATCCTTGATTAAGGTTTCTATGAGGATGCCGGATATTCCATTAGCAAAATTAACATTCCCCTGCGCGCCCCGAATGACGCTGCCATCCTGCATCACGCGCGTGTGGCAGGCCGAACATTGCCCAAAAGCTATTTTGACTTCGCCGTTTTTTTCAACGACCCAGCGATAGCCGAGAATCACACCATCCTTTGTAACTTTGACGCCATCTCTTTTAATCGCCTCACGGTCTTGAAGGTATTTGAAAATGCGAGGGGCATCGGTTCGGGATAAAGCAAAATCCAATTCGTCAAACATGCGGCGGCCCGCTTCGAGCCAGTCTTTTTCGGATTTCAGTTTATCAATCTCGATGAGCGGCTGTGCGCCCTGCTTTTTCATCCACTCCAAATAACCTTTCGGCTCACGGTCGGGGTGATAGACGGGATAAGTTCGCAGGTTATCAACGGGCGCGGCGTAATACTCTGCTTCGGTGTAAAAATTCGGAGAGGCGTTTATGCCTGCCACAGGCGTCGCCCATGTTGCGAGCGCTTTATCGTCCCAAATTTTTGGCGCGACAATTCGTTGCGGCGCAGTTGATTTTGTTTGCGCGTTTGACCACTGCCATGCGAGTAACATAATCACGCCTATCCATAAAAAGGTGATTAATAAACGACTCGATTTAGCCATATAGACCTCCTGATTTTTGTAAAGCGCG
>DATEKX010000489.1:0-10785 GCA_035277165.1 Blastocatellia bacterium
CTTTCTGATAACGGTCGCGCAGTTGTTTCTGTTGTGATAGCCACGCCAGGTACGGCTCGCGAATCGAGCGGTCTGCGAAATAGTATTCAGCCGAAAGCTTCTCCCATTGCGGGCGGTTAGTGTCTATCAGATAGGTGAGCATGCCGCGCACAAAAAAGAGATTGCGCGGGAATCGTGTGTGCGCATAGTTGTAGAGATCAAACGCAAGCTTCTTATCCCAATTCAATTCATCGCCTGCTGCCGTCGCTCCGTAACCTGCAAAGCGGAGCAGATAATCCGTGATCTCTTCTTCATCGAAAACGCCTATCAGTTGGCGCGAATACCGGGCCAGTTCGCGGCCTCGTTTCTGCCTGACGTACCAGCGACCGAGCCTGTGATACCACGTGTTTGAATCGAACTGGCGAATCGCTGAGTTATAAGCTTTCAATTGCTCGTTGACCAGTTCGGATTGGCCCAACCATCTGAGGAAGCGTTCGTATAGTCCTTCTTCTCGCGGGTGTTTTTTGATCTCAGCCCAGAAGAAGGCTACGGTCTCGGTCTTCTTGTCTTCGATTGCGAGCGACGAAACATATCTTTCGAGCACGCTGCTGTAAGTCGGGCCGCGCTGGTTTCCACTCGCATTGCTTGACGGGAATGATTCTTCCGAATCGCCTTCGTCTTCGCTCTCATCTTCGTTCGTTGAAGAAGTGTCTTCGGTCGGGTCGTAGGTGTCGCTGTAAGCTTCGATGTTGTATTTGATTCTGTCAATCAACTGATCAATGCGCGGCGTGATGCCATAAGTCCAGCGCTTCGATGATGCGGCAATCAGCGGCACGCCTTTCGGCTGCGTGCGAGCAAGGCGATCAATCAAAACGGCAAGAACCGCGCGCTCGTTCGTGCGGTCTTTCAATGCGACGTAAGAGTCGGCCATGCGCAATGAGACATCCGCATAGCGCGGTGAATCGGGAAAGCGCTGCTGGAATTCGCGGCCCGCTTCGATTGCAAGCCGATGCTCACTAAGCGACGAGAAAACATTGACCACGCCCAGATACATCTCTGCCATGTATTTCGATGTGGCGTACTCCTGCTTGAAGGATGTAAATATGCGATAAGCGAACGCGCGATTGAAATACCCGGCTGCGGCTTTCTCCTGAGTGGCGAATTCCTGCGTCACGTCATTGCCTGAAAGAATCAACGACAACACGCCGTTCATAAAACCGGGATGCTGGTCTACTTGCGCGACATCTTTATAAAAAGAGAGATCGCCTGCGGCAACGCGTGTGGGCGTGCCCGCCGCATCAATCATCACAGTGAACAAACGATAGAGCGCATCTTCGCGCGAAGAGCTCCCCGATTGAAGCCCGCCGACCAGATAAAGCGTGTAGAGATAGCGCGACGCCTGATCGTAATCGCCGATTGACGTGAACATCGCCGCGACGGTTTCAAGTTCGCGCGCATTCCACGATGCGCTGACGGTCGAAGGCTGTGACGGCTGAGTATTTCCTGCGCGGCGCGGAGCGCGACCTGCGCGGCGGTCTTCGAGGTCGCGGAGCAACGTGGAAGCCTGTTCGTAGCCGCCTTCGTATGAAAAGATGCTGAACAATCGCGAGACGGTTTGCAGATCGCTGGCCCCCCCGCGCACGCGCTCTTGCAGGCCGCGACGCACCGTGCGATAGCGCCCAAACCTTCGCAGCAAATCGTAGTAACCGCCCGCGATGGCGCGCGTCCAGTTCGGGTCGAACGCCGTGTCATAGACGGCTTCTGCTGCGCGGCGGTCTCCTGATTCTTCGAGAAGCTGCGCGCGAGTCTTTAAGAAGTACTCAAGTTCTGCGGGGAACCGAGGCTGAAACGACGCGAGCACTGCGAGCGCATCTTTGTATTGTTTGGCGAGGTGAAGCTCTTCTACGTAATCTTTGACCGGCTCGATGTTTGACGGGTCTGCGGCGACAAGCTCAGAAAAGAAATCCGCAGGCTTGAATTCTTTCAGGCTGTACGAGCGCACGACGTTCGCTGCGCGTTTATAGATGTCTGCGCGGTTATTGACGGGCAGAGCTTTTGCGAGTTCTTGAAGCGTGCGGACTTCATCCGAGAATCGCGCGCGGTCGTGATAGAAATTCGCAAGTCGTCTGAGAGCATCAGGCGAACGGCGCTTCAGGTCTGCATATGCAATCATCTCAGTCGCAGCGCGGTCGTACTGGCCGAGGCGTTCGCTGAGTCTGGCCGCATGCATGTGCAGCCGCGCATCTTTCGGGTACTGGCCGAGCAATGAACTGACTCGCTCAAGCGCGACGGCATAAGGTCGGGCGACGACTGATTGCGTCCCGAAAAACTCTTCGTTGGTGTAGAGCGCATCGTCAACTGCCGGTTGCGGCGCGCGGTTCGGGTCGGCTGGTCTGAGAGGCGCAGCCGAAGCAGGCGCGTTGCGATTAGCGGGCGTCGTCTTCGCGGTCTGTCCGGCAGCAGTCTTTTGAACCGGCGTCTTTGCTTTCGCTTTCTGTAGCCCGACATACGTTGCTACAGCGATGGACGCGAGCGAAAGCACTATCACAACTGATGATAAAATTCGTTTGCGCATATCAACCTGTCAATCTTCTATCGGTGAATTTTCTGCCTCTTAAAACAGGCAATCCGATAAACGTATCAGCGAATCTCCTGCCCGTTTCAGCGGGCAACCTTCAGAGCGTATCGTTGAAAATACCCTGCCCGTTGAAACGGGCAACTCTCAGAGCGTATCTTTAAAAATACCCTGCCCATTGAAATGGGCAACCTGCGAGACAGCGATTCTAACGCTGATTTGCAATTCCCCCTGCCCATTAAAACGGGCAACCCGCGAAGCAGCGATTCCAACGCTGCATTGCGCCGCTCTCTGCCCGTTTCAACGGGCAACCCGCAGGGCAAATAGGCCAGCCGTTTACGGCTGGTTTACCGATGGCCGAACGATTCTCAGCGCGCTTTAGCGTGCTTGCCCGGCTCGGCTTTAGCCATCTCTTCCCTATCAATTCGTTCCAAGCGCTCGTGAATCGTGCCGCGAGCATGATGCTGCTTTTGATTGCGAACGTAGCTAATGACCCACTCCATATCTTTCGTTCCAAAACTCACAACGCCATATCCCGTTTGCCACTCTAACAGCTTACGGTTCTCAATCTCATTGTTGATATAATGCGAACTCGCGCCTTTCAATTTGCCTATCCACTCGCTGACGAGCAACGTCGGCGGAATACTGACCACCAGATGAACATGGTTTTCGGTGCCGCCGATGTCGTGGAATAAACAACCTTCCGTTTGTAACACGCTATGCTTGATATGATTATGCGCGCGCGATTCAACCTGTTCAGTCAGCACAGGCATATTGCCCTTTGTGTGCCAGGTGATGTGCAGATTGATCTCTGAATAAACGTTGCGCGGCATAGCGTTGTCTTTCCGGCTAAAGCCTATTATGAGAAGCCCGTTAAAACGGGCTGAAATCATTCGCCGCCAGTCTGACCAGCCGTAAACGGCTGGCCTATTTGCCCTCTGGGAAAGCCCGATAAATCGGGCTGGCTGATTGTGCACTTGCTCGCTTCATTAACCCGACTGATTGCGCGTTTGCTCGCTTCATTGACCTGACTGATTGTGCGTTTGCTCGCTTCATTGATCTGACTGCCAATTCGATCATTGCAACAATCCAATTACAGATTTGACCATCACAACAATCTGATTGTCTGTTCGATCATTCTAATTACTAGACGATCATCCGCCGCCGATTACCTCGATCATCAATTCCGTGATGCTCGAATTGTGTGCGAAATCTTCCGCCGTTATCTGAATCGTGTATGTTCCCGAAGGCAGACCGGCGGGAATCCTCAGATGCCCGATGTTGGCTTTCGCCTTCGCGTCCCAAACGACAGGCACAGGCAGCGCACCGAATATGCGCGCGGCGATTACGCGAGTGTCGCTGTCTGCGCGCACCGTGATGGTCAAATCTTCGCCCGCTCGCGCGACTGTTTGATTCAAGCTCGATTGAAGTCGAGGCGGGCGGCTGTCTATCACAAAACTCTTCTCTTCCTGAAAAGCTCGGCCTTTGTTGTCAACCAGCACCAAACGGCACCCGTAAGACCCGTCCGTCATCTCGCGCGGCGCGACGAAACGAGTCTCCCAAACATCTTCGCCCTTGATGTAAGTCATGCGCTTAGTCAATCCGAACGGGAAGATCGCAGTCACTCCGACAATTGATTGGTCTGCGCGCACTCTCAGCACAGGATCGCCGGGCCGTATGACTCGCGGTCGAAGCAGCGAACGCGGCGCAGCAAGAAATGAGGTATAGGGCGTGACAAACTTGTATTTCTTAGACAACGCGATGATCTCGTCTATCGCTTCTTTGGTCTCGCCGTTAAGAGCTATCTCTCTGAGCAACGCATCAACGCGCGCGCGCGCCCACATTCGCGGCACGTGCGCGTGTTGGTCGTCGCGCTCAGGCAGATTGACCTGCTCGGTTAATCGAACGGGCTTGCCTTCGGCATTGCCTGCAATCGTTAACGCAGTAGTTCCTGCACGCTTGTAACGACCAACGAACGACAATCGCGTGCCGTCATAAGCCGTCGCCTCGTAATCGGGATAGACCTGATAGAAATTCGTCGCGTCCGTGTTTTGCAGTTTCAGCGAATCAATTGGCTCGCGGCCTATCTTGCTTATGAAAGCTTTCAGCTTGAACGAAAGATCATCCGTCTCGCGCGACCAGTCGAAGTAACCGCGAGACGCGCGCGCAAGTTCGCCAAGCATCCGCAGGTTAGTGTCCGAGCCGATGCCGAACACATAAAGGCGAGCGTGCGGCCCTGCATTGTTAGCTTTTTGAAATCTCTCAACAACAGTCTTTGTTCGCGTCGTCTGAAGCGTCGTGTTGCCATCGGTAATCATGACAATGGAACGCTCTTTCTTTGACGGCATATCTTTCGACAGTTGAGCCGCTCGCTCAAGCGCAGCCGCCAGATCAGTGCCGCCTGAAAGGTAGCTCGATTTTACGAACGCAAGCGCGCGCTCGATTTGATCGGGACTGGCATCAACCGCCTTGTCGCTGAACGTTGAAACGTCATCGTTGAACAGCATCAGATTGAAGCTGTCTTGCCCGGAGAGCGACCGCAACATTGATTCTGTCGCTTCATAGGCCCGGTCGAGTTTCTCCCACTGCATGGAGAGCGACGTGTCGAGCATCATTAAAACAGAGCGCGGTTCGACTGATGCGACAGCGCCCGGCGCGCGGCCCGCTTCGTTGAACACGGCAGCGGCTTCAAAGTAACCGTCAGGCTCGCGCTCTGCCAGTCGCGGGTCGCGCAATTCGTCTGCGGTGATTCGCTCAGGCGCGCGATAGGCAAGAAATTGAAACGACGAGCGCGGGACTGCCAGCCCATAGCTGAATCCGAAGTCTTCCGTCAATTGAACGTCTGAGGCTTCAAACGAAGCTGATTTGTACTGCGGCGTGTTCTCTATGAAATTAAGCGGATAGATTTTGCTCTTCACATCGAGGTCGGTCATCGGAAAGCGACTGGAGATTTGCAGCCGCAGTTGCAGATGCCCGATTGATTGAGCCCCGTACTGGCTCGGCTTGAACGGGAATGAATAATAGGATTCGAGATTATCAACCGGCAGCGCTTCGGTGTATTCAAGCTCTAGCCGCTTCGTGCCGTAAGCTGGAATCGGCGCGACCTTCACAGTGAACGCAGTGGTCGCCGTGTCGTCGCGCTCTTGTTCGAGCAGGCCCGGATCAATCGCCTGCAACGCGAGGTCTTGATATATCTCTTCAGCGCGTCGCTTTTCAAGAATCACGCCCGGTATGCGCACGTCGCCGTCCCAGACTGCGAAATCGGATATTGATGCAGTCGTAGGGATGAGGAAAACGTAGCGGCCTTCCTGAATGTTAGGCGTGCGATTGCCGAAGATTTGAGTCACGCGCACGCGGGCAAACTGGTTATCAATGTTGATGTCCACGCTCATCTCGTCAAGCGCGAGAACAGAAGGATCAGCTTTCTGTGTGCTTGAAGGAATGAGCACGCCCGATTGCGCGCGCGCGATTGCAGGCGCGACTAATAACAAAACAATCGCGGCTGCGCGGCTAAAGAATTTGCGTCCACTTTGGTTCATAAATCACTATTCAACTATTCTTTTTTCAATTCGCACGAGGCCGTTCATCGTGCCGACATATATAAAATGATCATCGCTCGTTATTGCCGTGACGCTCTGAGATGCCAGTCCTGCGCTGATGTGTTTCCAGCGGCGGTCGCGCGTATTATATACTAAAAGTCCACGGTCGCTAGTTCCTACGTACAACCTCTCGCCGTCAAAGTGCATGGCGTTTTGATTCACCTCGAACTTCCCTGCGTCGCGGTCATCTGCGAAGCTAATCCATTCGCCTGTAGGCAACAGCGCGTCTACTCCGCCGCCGTTCGTGCCGATGAACAATTTGCCGTCTGCTTCCGCCAGCGCAGTCACCCAGTCGTGCGACAGGCGCGAATTTGAAGTCTTATAGGTTCGCACGACTCTGAGGTTTTCAATTTCGACAAGACCTGCGAGACTGCCGACGAACAACCGCGAGCCGACCGCAACCGAGCTATAAAGATGATTGCTCGTAAGCCCGTGAAACGCTGTGAGCGAGCGAACGCGGCCACCCGTGATCTCAGTCATGCCTCCTGCCGTCGCAAGCACGAGCGCGCGATTTCGAGAGATGTTCACAGGCATCGCTCCGCTCGATGATTGAGCAACCGGCGACGCGACATTCATAATCGAAACGTGCGCTATTGAATCATTCACCAGGCCGTTCAGATCGCGCGTCAGGATCGATTGTTTCAAGTGGCCGTCAAAGACGACTAGCCCGCGCGATGTTGCTGCCAGAATTTGATCTTCGTTTGAATCAAAGGCGATGAAGTTCACTTCGCGCACTCGGTCGTCTTCGATGTGCGTGAGCCGTTCGTTTGTCTCTGACGCGACCAGATCAATCCCGCTATCAAAATAACCTATCCATAAACGCCCTGAGTTATCGAGCGCCAAACTCGTTATGTGATCGCCCGTCAACACGTGCTCGCCAACCAGAGACGGGACGACCGTTTCAAACAAAGGAGCGGTCGCTCGCTCGTCTCGAACGAGCAAGCCTTCGCCTGTGAGCGCCCACAATTTCCCTTCGCTTGCGTAAACAACGGCTGGCACACCGCGAGGCAGGCCCGGAGTTTCAGACAAACTTGATCGCTCCTGAGGCGAATCCGCCTGCGCTCTCGCACGGCTTGAGCTAAGGTCCATCAGTCCGCCGTCGAAAAACCCTGCCCACAATCGCCCGTCGCTCGTGGCCAATGAAGTTACATTCGGGCGATTATTCACCGGCTTGATCTCGTTAGCGTCGCTCAGACCTATGACTGCGAAATCCGTAGCAACAGCGATTTGTCCGGCTTGAGCGAGACTCGGAGGCATCGCCGCCAGCGCAGTCACGTGCGGCGAAGGCAGACCTTCGTTCGTAGTCAGATGCTCGATATGCGCTTCGCGCCAGATGTAAAGCCCACTGTCCTGCGTTCCAATATATAGCCGGGACTCGTATGGCAGCAGCGCGGTCACGCGGTTGAAATCGGCTCCTGTAGCCGAATTGAAGCGACGAGAGAATTGTTCACCGTCATATTCAAACAACCCGCCATCGAGCGTGCCGACTAATAATTCCGTCTCAGTAGCGAGCAGAATGCTGACGCGAGTCGCCTTTGGTTTCACAAAGCTGTAACCCGTGAATGCGTTTCCATCGAATGCCATCAAGCCTGCGGTTGCAGTTCCGATGAAGAGGCGCTCGCGAAAAACGGCAAGCGCCGTCAGGTCGTTATCCGTCAGCCCATCGAGCGTCGTATACCGCCGCTTGATCGTGCCGCCTTCGTCGAGCGCGACCAGTCCGCCCGACGTTGCGAGGTAGCGCGTGTCTGCCAGCACCGCAACGGCGCGCACATCCGAAGCATTCATATAAATCGTCAAGCCATCGCTTGAAGGCGCGCGCAACCGGGTCTGTTCAACTTCGACTTTTGCCGATGCGACCAGTTCGTCGCGCTGACTGCTTATGCGCTTATTGATTTTGATGACATAGAAAATCGCGACTGCGATCAGCAGAAGAAGTGTTGCGACGGCGATGATACTGATTCGCCGCTTTTGCGCTATCAGCGCCTTTAAAAGATTCAACATTGAACACCCGGATTAAAACTTCGGAATAGAAATCGAAAGCGCGTGCTGTCCCGACGAACGCTTTAGATGCGCGAAAACGAAATCGGATGCCAGAGTATACTTTTTCAAAATCGCTTCGCTTGACAACGCGGCGAAGCGACAATATAGTCAACTAGCTGATATAAAAGATGTGCCGCTCGCTCGTTTAGATAATCCATAATTGCTGGTGGTCGTGCCCAGCGAAACCGGCTCAGGAAGTTTAAACTTGAATCTTCCGAACGCGCTCACGCTTTCCAGAATATTCGTCGTTCCGTTGCTGGTCGTCGTCCTGCTGACGAAGTTTCCCAGCGATTGGTTCGACGTGCCACAACAGTTCCTGGGGCTTGCGTTGTTCGTCGGCGCATCGTTTACCGACTGGCTCGACGGCTACATTGCGCGAAAGCGCGGTCAGGTGTCAACCCTCGGAATACTGCTCGACCCGATAGCCGATAAACTACTGATCTCTGCCGCGCTCGTCTCTTTAGTCGAAAACCGTATCGCGCCAGCCTGGGCCATCGTCATCATTATAGGCCGCGAATTTGCTGTTACCGGACTCCGTTCAATCGCCTCTGCCGAAGGCTTCACCATCAGCGCGTCGAAGAAAGGCAAGTTCAAGATGCTGACGCAGGTCGTTGCGATCACGCTCTTGATATCAGGCAGCGTGCCGGGCGGCCCGTCGGGGCTTCAGCCTCCGCCTCACGTTCATCCCGAAATCGCTTTCGCATCATTTCAAGAAGCAGGTCACACGCTGGCCGAAGTAGTAAGCAATGGCGCGATAACGCTGGACGACTTTCGCGTGCTCTGCTACGGCGCAGGGCGCGCTATGTTGTGGATAGTCGTCTTTTTCGCGCTGTGGTCAATGTATGATTACTTCATGAAATTTTACGGCAAGGTGCGCGACCGCATAGAAGTGCGCGAACGCCGAAGAGTCCGCATACTGCGCCGCCGTCGCCGCAAATCCGCCGCCGTAGGACTCGCGACTGAAACCTTCAAAGCGGAAAGCCGAAGGCATTAGACTCTCCTTTCTCACAACAGTTCGAGCTTGATTTTCTAACAAAGACCTTACATCAACAATGTGGCTGCTACGGTTAGCTTGTGCGGAAAGCACGTTCATTCGCCGCCTTCATCGCTTCTCACGAGCGATGTTATCAGGCTGAAATTGCCGACAGCCGAACGTGATTCTACATATACACCGTAGCTGCGAAACTCCGTAAAGCCGACGGCAGGAGAGAGCCGGTCTAACGCCTTGCGCATCGAGTCCTGCTCCAACAAATCGCGTGAACCGTCCGTGACGCGCGTGAGCTTCGATATCGCGAGCATCAACTCGCCTGCGTCTGTGACCTCTGGCTTGCAAGTGATGATCGAGGCTTTATCAGAGCGGTGAGCGATTGCCTGCTTGACGCGGTCATCATTGGCAATGCTGTCGCTCGATTGAGTGTCGAGTATTTTAGCTATCTGCTCGCGCGTGCCCAAAATCAAATAGCTTCCTGCGAAAGCGGCGGCGCGGCCATCTTCGTGTGAAGAGATGCGGATCTCAGTACCGTTATATGACTGGGACGTGATTCGCGCGCCGTCGTGCGATAGGTAGCGCTCGACTATCGGCACAAGTTTCGTCTTGTCTTTGACGCTCACTAGTTCTGCCATCGGCTTCCCGTCGCCGAAGTTCACCAGCGTGACCTCACTGCCTACGGCGTCGCCAATTGAATCCCCGGATTCAATCCCAAGCTGTTTGCGAAAATCAATGACGAGTTCGCGCAGCGCAACTCCCGCGACAAGATCAACGTGAGGCACAAGCCCCTTGAGCAATCGTTCGGGAAGCTCGCCCGCTCGCTCTACGTTCAGGATAGTTAAATCTTTAATCTCGCGTGGGACTGATTGAAGCGACGGAAAACTGGCTCCCGGAGCCGGTTTCAAGGGTTCGGCCAGACCTTCGGCCACACCCGGCTGCAAAACCGTAAGATACCTGTCAATCACACCGATGGAATCGAACTCTGCGCCATAGAGCAATCCGGCGGCTGTTTGCTTCGAGAGATGCTCGAACAGCGCGGCGACTGAATTGCCAACGTCGGACTCGGATGAAAAGCGGCTGGCAATCAACGCAGGGCCTAAAGCAACCAGCTTTTCAATGCCGCTTTCAGTCACGTATGCGAAGACCGAAGCGTTGTGATCCACTTCGGGTTTCATAGTTCTGAGCGTAGAGTCTTCGGCAAGCGTAGAAACGCGACCCGCCGTTGCATCGAGACACGACTTTATAGCTTCGATGTGATTTGCGAGCAGAACAACCGTGCCCGAAGAAGCGGCTACAATCTGGCGATCCGGGTTCGGGCCGCGAAATGCGAATAACTGTGCGCCCTGATACTCCTGATCTTCTTCGGCAACGGACGCGCCGTATATTCGCTGGGCGATGACCGAAGCTCTCTCGCGCACAATGCGAGCGGCGGTTTCAGGGTTCGTATGTGTTTCGACTACGAGCGCGACGCGCGGCTTGAAATGAACGTAAGGGCCGTCTTCGCTCGCCCCTGTCTCTCCTTCGATCCCCGTGAGCGCGAGCGCAAACTGAGCGCGACCCGCGACTACCGCTTCATCAGGCCCGAGTCCGGTTCGGCCTACGAG
>DATEKX010000490.1:0-2412 GCA_035277165.1 Blastocatellia bacterium
GTTGAACTCGAAACGCTTTTGCAAGGCGAAGGCCAGAACCTCGAACTCGGCAGCGGCACGATTACTGGCACCGTTGTCAGTCATGGTCGCGGGACTAAAATAATCGTGTTCAAAAAGAAACGCCGCAAGCAGTACAAGAAGACTCACGGCCATCGCCAGAATTATACAGCCGTGCGAATCGAATCAATCGGCGGGGGAAGCAACCAAACAGATTCAGAAGCTGATGATCAGTAGGCTGACTCATGGCGGCTGAATTACTGAGCGAGGAATCATGGCACATAAGAAGGGTGTAGGCAGTTCGCGCAACGGGCGCGATTCAAATGCGCAGAGGTTAGGCGTGAAGCGTTTCGGCGGCGAGAGCGTGCACGGCGGCACGATTTTAGTTCGCCAGCGCGGCACGAAGTTCAAACCGGGCACTAATGTCGGTCGCGGCTCGGACGATACGCTGTTCGCGCTCGTGACGGGCGTTGTTAAGTTTGAAACAAAAGGGCGCAAAGGCAAATTCATCAGCGTCTATCCAGCGGTGGAATAGAGGCTGGAGATTAGAGGTTAGAGGTCAGTTGAAGAGAAGTCGCTGGCTTCTAACCTCTAACCTTTGACCTCTGACCTCTAACATGCAGTTTTTAGATCGAGCCAGATTAGTAGTTAAAGGTGGCGACGGAGGCAACGGCGTGACTGCGTTTCGCCGCGAGAAGTTCGTACCGCGAGGCGGCCCCTCCGGTGGCGATGGCGGGCGAGGCGGCTCGGTCTTCATGGAATCCACCACCCAGCTCAACACGCTTTTGCAATTCCGATTCAATCCTGAATATCGCGCAGGTCGAGGCCGTCACGGCGAAGGCAGCAATCGCCACGGGCGCGACGGCGAAGATGTAACCGTACTTATTCCCGTCGGCACGATTGTTTCGGATGCAGAGACAGGCGAACTCATCCACGATTTTTCACTCGCCGGAGAGCGCATCAATATTGCGCCGGGCGGGCGAGGCGGGCGAGGCAATGCTCGGTTTGCAACCTCGACTAATCGCGCGCCGCGCTATCATCAGGACGGAGAGCCCGGCATAGTTCGCACGCTTCAACTTGAGCTGAAGTTGATTGCAGACATTGGGCTGGTCGGCTTTCCTAACGTTGGAAAGTCAACATTGATCTCGCGCATATCGGCTGCGCGCCCAAAGATAGCCGACTACCCGTTCACCACACTCGAACCAAATCTCGGCGTCGTCACTTATGGCGATGGCGACACTTATGTAGTCGCAGACATTCCGGGATTGATCGAGGGCGCGCACGAAGGCACAGGACTTGGACTTGAGTTTCTGCGTCACATTGAGCGCACAAAGTTGCTGCTGCACGTCGTTGATGTCTCTTCGACGGAGCGCGATCCGGTTGAAGATTTTTTAACGATCAGCAACGAGCTAAAGCTTTACAAATCTGATCTGCTCGACAAGCCGCAGGTGGTCGCGGCATCAAAGATGGATGCGGCGGATGACCCGGAGCGCATAGAGCGTTTGCGCCACTTCGCCCAACAGCAAGGGCTTGAGATGTTCGAGATTTCAGCGGTGACAGGTCAGGGCATTAAACAATTGATCAATGCGCTCGGCAAGAAGATCGAGCAGCTTCGTCTGAAGAGCGAGGAAATGGTTTCCGGTTTCTAGTTTCCGAATTTCTGGTTGCGGCTTTCGACTAGCTTATGAACGAGCAGCGAATAGGAGCATACGGAGGAACATTCGACCCGTTGCACAATGGACATTTAGAAGTTGCGCGCGCTGTAGCTCGGAACTTCGCGCTCGACGAATTACTGATTATCCCTGCGCACAGGCCGCCTCACAAAACGTTGCGCTCAATCTCGGACGCTTATAACAGATATGCGATGGCCGTTTTAGCTACGCTCGATGAACCGCGCATGAAAGTCTCAACTATGGAAATCGAAGCGCCGGAAAGACCTTACACCTTTGAAACTATTGAGCGGTTGCGCGACGTATACGGTTCGCAGACTTCATTGTTCTTTGTGATGGGCGCAGATTCTTTCGAGGAGTTGAACACCTGGCGCGAGCCTGAGCGAATACTGGCAAACGCCAATCTGATAGTAGCTGCGCGGCCAGGACACGAGACGCAGGCATCACATCTTTCAGCCGCGTTCACGTCGAATATAATTGATCTGAGAGAGAATCAGAACAAGGACGTTCGATTGCCTGTTGGTCAAGTGAAGGATTGTCGGGTTTTTTTGACCGATTACGTAAATGTGGATATCTCTGCTACGGATATAAGACAACGGCGGCGCGACGGAGAAACGATTGAAGGTTTGGTTCCTCCGCGCGTAGTCGATTATATCGAGAAATACGAATTGTATAGGCGGTAATCTGATGGGTCGTAGGGCAAAAGAAGAGATTCAACTGCAAAACGCTGATTCGCCGCTTGAGC
>DATEKX010000491.1:0-3342 GCA_035277165.1 Blastocatellia bacterium
CGCGCGCAAGCGCCAGAGGCGGCCCTGCAAGCATAGCCAGCGCGATTGCGAACGATGCGAGTCGTTTCGACACTTCACACCTGAACTTCATGATGCACTCCATTCTGTGAATACCCATACCTTTGTTCGATTAATCCTTCAGGAGATGCCCTCTGTCGGTCCGACTATTTGCTGGTTCAGGAGCATCCGAAGGTCGGCTGGCACTACTAAAAATCATAGCTTGGATTAGGAGAGTGTTCGCCAGCCTTTTTAAATTTTACCAGCGCACGGATTGCGATTACAACCTTGCTTTGTTTGACACTGTTTGGAAGGCATTTCTATAATAATTTATTCAGGCTACACGGCATAGAAGGCAGAGAGCAGTAAGCAGTGAACCTCTCTGCCTTTTGCCTTCTGAATACTGTTGTTATGCCTTATGAGTTATTCATTGCGCTGCGCTACCTGCGGGCAAAGCGAAAGCAAGTGATGATTTCGGTCATCACGGTAATCGCCGTTATGGCGGTCGCTGCGGGCGTTGCGTCGCTCATCGTAGTGCTTGCGATGATGACGGGATTCCGCGAAGAGTTTCAAGAGAAGATTCTTTCAGGCACAGCTCACTTAAATCTCACGCACAAGTCCAGCCGACCGATTGGGAACTATCGCGAGGTCGTCGAACAGCTTCGCAAACTGCCTCATATTCGCGCCGCGTCCGCGACGCTTTATCAACGAGTCTTGATTCAAGGTAGCAACCTGACCGATGGAGCAATACTTAAAGGCGTTGACGTGGCCGCGCAGTCGGAAGCAAACGAGATTTTTCAATTCGCAAAGACGGGCGACCCGCGCCTTCTGGCCGAACCCGAAATTGATCCGCAATCAGGGGTGAAGATTGATCGAATATTCGTAGGAGAAGCGCTTGCCGAAAAAATCGGTCTCAAGATAGGCGATCTTGCGACAGTCATATCGCCGCAAGGCCATTTAACTCCGATGGGGTTGGCTCCGCGCTATCGGAACTTCAAAGTCGTGGGCACGTTCGCTTCCGGGTTGAGCGATTACGACGAGGCCTGGACTTACATATCGCTTGATGCGGCGCAGCGGCTTGCGGGCACAGAAAACGTGGCCGACACAATCCAGATGAAGGTGGATAATGTTGACAACGTCAAACAGATCGGCCAGGAAGTGCTAAAGGCCGTAGGCGACGATTTCGAGGTGCAGGACTGGCAGGAATTGAACGCTCCGATTTTCAGCGCGCTCAGTTATGAAAAATATCTGACGGGCATCGCGCTTCTGATCGTCATCGGCATCGCCGCGCTCAACATCATCACGGTCTTGATTATGATCGTCATGGAGAAACACCGCGACATAGCTGTGTTGAAATCGATGGGCGCGACCAATCGCAGCGTGACTTACCTTTTCATGATTCAAGGCTTGATGATAGGCGTCGTCGGAATTTTTCTGGGCATCATTTTGGGCACGGGCTTCTGTTACTTCGCAGACGCGCATCACTGGATAAGCCTTCCCTCAGGCGCATACGCGCTCGACTATCTGCCTTTTCATGTCAAAACGTCCGATGTGATAGTCGTAGCGCTTGTCACAATCGCAATCAGCTTTCTATCAACGCTCTATCCGTCCTGGAACGCTGCGCGAATCAATCCCGTAGAAGGACTTCGCTATGAATGAGCCACGCGAGCACACTCCAATCGTTCAGGCCGAGCGTCTCACCAAAACATACGTAACGGGCAAAAATCGCGTCGTCGTGTTCGAGAATTTGAGCGTAGAAATAGCGCACGGCGAGATGGTGGCCGTTGTCGGGCCTTCGGGCGCTGGAAAATCAACGCTATTGCATCTATTAGGAGGATTAGACCGGCCAAGCGTAGGCACTGTAAAAGTAGCCGAATTTGACATTTTCAAACTCGGTGATGTAGACTTGGCTCGGTTTCGGAACAGGGAGATTGGGTTCATTTTCCAATTTCATCACCTGCTGCCCGAGTTCACAGCCGTTGAAAATGCAATGATGCCGCTGCTGATAGGTCGCAGCTCGCATCAAGCAGCAATAGTTCGCGCTCTGGCGGTGCTTGAATCCGTCGGACTCAAAGACCGCGCGATGCACCGTCCCGGCGAGATGTCAGGCGGCGAGCAAGCCCGTGTTGCACTGGCAAGAGCGCTCGTCGCTAGTCCGCGATTGCTGCTGGCAGATGAGCCAACGGGTGACCTTGACAGCAAAACCAGTGAAAGCATTCATAGCCTGCTCAAGGAGGTTCACAGTTCGCAGAAGCTGACCTCAGTTATCGTAACCCATAATGAGCGTCTTGCCGCTATCTGCGACCGCGTGCTTCACCTTGAGGATGGACGGTTACAATAAATGATGAATGATGAACGATGAATTATGAACTGACGAGAGACTTTTAATTCATCATTCATTATTCATCGTTCTCTTAGCGGAAGCGAGTATGTTCGAACGTTACACCGAGAAAGCGCGCCGCGTTATATTCTTCGCCAGATATGAAGCCAGCCAATTCGGAGCGCAAGCCATCGAAGCCGAACACATCCTGCTCGGCCTGCTGCGCGAAGACAAACAACTGACTCAGAAATTCTTCCGAAGCCCTCATTCAACAGTAGAATCCATTCGCAAAGAGATAGAAGGACGCACGCCTCTGCGCGACAAGGTCTCTGCATCAGTAGACCTGCCTTTGTCGCAGAGCGCAAAGCGCGTCTTGAGCTATGCCGCAGACGAAAGCGAGCGATTGCAGCACCGGCACATCGGCACGGAGCACCTGCTATTAGGCATCCTTCGCGAAGAAAAGTCCTCCGCTGCAGAAATACTTTATGAGCGCGGACTGAGGCTGAACCAGATACGCGACGATCTGATGCGAGTGCAGCAGAGCGAGCGGGCGATGGCGGCGAAAAAAGATGCGCCGCACCTCGCAGAGTTCAGCCGCGACCTGACGGAAGCCGCAAGCAACGATATACTCGACCCGCTTATCGGGCGCGAAGGCGAAATCGAAAGAGTCGTTCAGATACTCTGCCGCCGCACCAAAAATAATCCCGTGCTCATTGGCGAACCGGGCGTCGGCAAGACCGCAATCGTCGAAGGGCTCGCGCAAAGAATAGTGTCCGGCGATGTCCCGCCTTTTCTGCGCGACAAACGAATACTCGCGCTCGATCTTTCGCTCGTTGTCGCAGGCACGAAGTATCGCGGCCAGTTTGAAGAGCGATTGAAAACTATAATGCGCGAGTTGATTGACAACCCGCACTACATAGTCTTCATTGACGAGCTTCACACGCTGGTCGGCGCGGGCTCGGCTGAAGGGTCGCTCGACGCGGCAAACATCTTGAAGCCCGCACTGTCGCGCGGCGAGATTCAAT
>DATEKX010000492.1:0-2373 GCA_035277165.1 Blastocatellia bacterium
TGCGGCCAACGGCAAGTTGAAGCGCGAAACATGGGCAGCTAATCCGAAAGCGGCGATTGATTGTTTCTACGTCTACCCTACGGTGTCTACCGATGCGACGCCCAACAGTGATATGACTGCAGGGCCGGAAGAGAAAACCGTCGTGCACATCCAGCTTGCGCGCTTCGCTTCAGAATGCCGCGTCTATGCGCCGCTCTACAGGCAAGTCACACTGACCGCCTTGCGATCCATGCTTGCCGGTCAGCCGATGACTGCTGATAGAGCTTTGGTTTATAACGACGTGGTTGATGCGTGGAAATATTATCTCGAACATGACAACCAGGGGCGAGGCGTTGTGCTGATCGGGCATTCGCAAGGCTCAGGCGTGCTCACGCAATTGATTCGCAGCGAGATTGACGGCAAGCCTGTGCAGGAACGCATCGTCTCTGCTTTGTTGTTGGGAACGAATCTTCCCGTGCCGAAAGGCAAAGACGTGGGCGGAGCTTTTAAGACTATGCCGCTGTGTCATTCGGCAAGCCAGACAGGATGCGTAATAGCTTACGCTTCATTCCGCTCAAACGTGCCGCCGCCTGCAAACACTCGTTTTGGAAAAATACAGGGCAGTGATATGGTTGCCGCTTGTGTGAACCCTGCTGCATTGGGCGGAGGGAGCGGCGAACTGCACGCTTACCTGAATTCGGGTAGCCGCGCTATTGCGGCGTTTGCTGTGGAGCCGCGCCCGTGGGTCACGCCCGCGCAAAAGATTGACACTCCGTTTGTGAGCGTTCCCGGTTTGCTGACCGCCGAATGCGTTTCAAACGAGAAAGGCTCTTATCTTGCGGTCACTGTGCATGGCGACCCGGCTGACCCTCGCACAGACGAGATAGCGGGAGATATAGTAGCGAACGGGCAGGTGCAGGCTGATTGGGGATTGCATCTGATTGATGTGAATTTGGCGATGGGCAATCTGGTTGAGATAGTAGGCAAGCAATCCAAAGCTTATCTTGCGACCAAAAAGAAAAAGTGATGGCCACGAATTGCACGAATGTTTACGAATGTTCACGAATAAAGGAGCAGCCATGAAGAAAATCCGGGCAATCGCGATAACTGTGTTGATGCTTTGCTCGCTCGCTGGCGGGCAGGTTCGCAAAGATTCGGGCCTGCCTACTGCAAAGCCCGAAGATGTCGGGATGTCGTCGGAGCGGCTCGCGCGAATACGCACAGCGATGCAGCGCTATGTTGACAAGAAACTTGTGCCGGGAGTCGTCACGCTCGTAGCGCGTCGCGGGCGAGTCGTTCATCTGGAAGCGGTCGGTTTGCGCGATGCTGAATCTCAAGCACCTATGACGACCGACGTGATCTTTCGCATAGCTTCTATGACTAAACCTATCACATCCGTAGCCGCGATGATGTTATACGAAGAAGGTCATTTCCTGCTGTCTGATCCGATCTCAAAGTGGCTCCCCGAATTTAAGGACATGAAAGTGGCTGTGCCTGCCGATGGAGGCACGTACACGCTTGCGCCTGCCGTAAGGCCGATCACGATCAAACACTTGCTCACGCATACGGCGGGACTGGCGAATGCCTATCGCGGTGTAACGCAGCCGGAGTACGCGAAAGCTTCGGCGCGGCAATCGCCTGACGAAACGACTGCCGACACGATCAAGCGCCTTGCAAAGCTGCCGCTAAATTTTCATCCGGGCGATAAGTGGGAATATGGCCCGGCTACAGACGTAGTGGGCCGACTGGTCGAAGTAATATCGGGCGAGACTCTCGACGAGTTCTTTCGCAAACGAATCTTCGCGCCGCTGGGGATGACCGACACATATTTCTATATGCCTGAATCGAAGGTGAGCAGGCTTGCCGCGCTTTATCAACCCGACGAAGCGAACGGCAACCGTATGAAGTTGACCGAAGCGCCGACAAAAGAAAGCCGCTGGATCAAAGAACCGCACGTTTATTTCGCGGGAGCGGGCGGGCTGGTTTCGACCGCCGCCGACTATGTGAAGTTTCATCAGATGATGTTGAACGGCGGCGAATTGAACGGCGTCAGGTTGCTTGGGCGAAAGACCGTCGAGTTGATGACCGTAAATCACATCGGCGATCTACCGATATGGCTGTCGGGGCCGGGCTATGGGTTCGGTCTTGGGTACAGCGTTGTGAAAGACATAGGCGAAACAGGCCAGCCGGGATCTGCAGGCAACTATGGCTGGGGCGGCGCGTTCTGCACATACTTTTGGGTTGACCCGACCGAAGAATTGATTGGCATTATGATGACGCAAGTGCGGCCATACACTCATCTCAACATAAGGCAGGAGTTTCTGGTGCTGGCTAATCAAGCCATCGTTGACAGCGCAAAGCCGAAGCCCGGCGCGGTTGCCAGATCAAATTAAT
>DATEKX010000493.1:0-7038 GCA_035277165.1 Blastocatellia bacterium
AAGCAACCTGGCTCCGCTTCTGTCCGGCAGACAGATCAATCCCGCGCTTGCGGCAAGCCGTGTGCAGGTAATCAAAGAAACGCACGGCAAGACTTCGCAGTTATCTGCTTCGGATGTGGATGCTTTGATTATGTATCTAAAATCGCTTCAGTGATATTTGTTTTATGCAGGGGCGACCGATCAGGTTGCTCCTGCATGATTTATCAAATCCGACATAGCCTTCCTCGATTCAACAGACCGCGTGTTATAATCAGCCTGCACAGAATGGCCTCCCCGGGAGTGATGAATCCGCCTCTCAACGTTCATAATTCATCGTTCATCGTTTCTTTTGAGTTATGCCATCTGTTTACGATCTCAAACCGCGATTTCAAAACCTGCTGAGACCGTTGATGCGACGGCTCGCGGCATCAGGAATCACGCCAAACGTCGTAACTATAATCGCTATCGTAGGCTCGGGTATAGTCGGAGCAGTCGTGTCACAAGCGGGCACACATACAATGCTGCTACTTCTTTTGCCCGCGTGGTTGTTTGCGCGCATGGCGTTGAATGCGATTGACGGAATGATGGCGCGCGAGATGGCGATGGCTACGAATCTGGGCGGTGTGTTGAACGAGTTGGGCGACGCGGTTTCTGATTTAGGATTGTATCTGCCGCTGGCGTTCGTCTATGAACAGGCCATCTGGCCCGTCATAGCCTTTTCAATCGGCGCGGTACTGACAGAATTCAGCGGCGTGCTTGGGCGCTCGCTCGGGGCAAGCCGACGCTACGAAGGGCCGATGGGCAAAAGCGACCGCGCATTCGTCGTGGGCGCGCTTGGGCTTGCGACCGTTTTCTTTCCTGATGCAGGAAAGCTCTGGCCCTGGATATTTGCAATCGCAGCGCTGCTGACAGTCGTCACGTGCTGGAATCGAGTCTCTAAGGCGCTTAAGGAGTTGAGCGCAGATAAACGGGAATAATTTTAGAGCGAGTTACGAAATGCAGGCATACAACCCGCGAAGCGGGTGTTAGAGCGTAGCCCACATTCTTAAGATGTGGGTTTGCTGGTGAAGGATTCTGCCCCAGCCCGCGAAGCGGGCGACAGCGCTGCCAGAAACCGGGTATTCTGTCGCCCGTTTCACGGGCTGAGGTGGCGGGCTGATGATTCGCCCCAGAGCTTTGGCTCTGGGCTTTACGCTGACGCCCACTACGCGGGCTGCTTGGGCTTTATGCTGACGCCTGCGTGCGCGGGTTGGTGTCGAAGCTCCGATGTCAAAACAAGCTCCCAGATTTCAAATTTGAGAGTTTAAATATTGTAATTGATAAGATGATGATAATAACTGCTATTGAAAACCTATCGCCGGTGACGCGGACGGGCTTGCTCGTTTTAGGCGTGCTCGTAGTCGCGTCCGTCGCGGTTCGAGCGTTAAGGCTCGCGAAACCAGAAAAAGATTTCTCGGAATTGACCTCTCGCGTGCGAGCGTGGTGGATGATGGCTGCGGTATTCTTTGCGGCGATCCTCGTAAGCAATCATGTGTCGCTGGTCTTTTTCGCTTTCCTGAGCTTCTGGGCGATGAAGGAATTCATCACGTTGCTCAAGACTCGGCCCGCAGATCATCACGCGCTGGTCTTCACGTTTCTCGCCATTCCGATTCAGTATTACTGGATAGGCATTGGCTGGTATGGCATGTTTATTATCTTCATTCCGGTTTACATGCTTCTGGCTCTACCCGTGCGAATGGCGCTGTCTAAAGAGACGACAGGATTTGTAGCTTCGGCGTCGCAAATTCAGTGGGGCATGATGATCTTTGTTTTCGGCTTGAGCCATATGGCTTACCTGCTCACTTTTCCGCAGATCGGCCAATCGCTGGCGAATGGCCGGACGCTGGTTCTGTTTTTAGTCTTCGTCGTCGAGATGAGCGACGTACTGCAATACATCTGGGGCAAGACGCTCGGTCGTCATAAAATCATTCCGACCGTAAGCCCGAATAAAACATGGGAAGGCTTTATCGGCGGCATAGCTTCCGCGATGTTATTGAGCCTCGCGATTCGATTTCTCACGCCGTTCTCGATCCTGGAAACATTGATGGTTTCGCTGTTCATAACGGTGGCGGGTTTCTGCGGCGGCGCAGTGATGAGCGCAGTCAAGCGAGACTTTGGTGTGAAAGACTTCGGCCAGACAATTCCCGGTCACGGCGGAATGCTGGACCGTGTGGACTCGCTCTGTTATGCCGCGCCGTTTTTCTTTCACTACGTTCGCTTCTTCTACACAAAATGGATGGCGTAACAACAGGAGAAATCCATGTCGAGCGGCGCAGCCACATCAAAAGATGATACAAGCGCGAAGTCGCAGAGGGTGACGGCTCGCGACATCGCGCAGATGATTTTTTTCGCGCTTCTGGTGAGGCCGTTTATGGCGCTCTTCATCGGGCTTCGCGTGCGCGGGCGCGAACACATTCCGCAGTCAGGCCAGTTCATCCTGATTGCAAATCATTCTAGCCATCTCGACACGGCTTCGCTTCTAAGCTTGTTCAAGATCACAGAGCTTCGCCGCGTGCGCCCCGTTGCGGCAGCCGATTATTTCGAGCGGAACGCATTCATCTCGACTCTTTCAAAGACCATTTTCAACATACTGCCGATTGCGAGAAAAGATATTAAATCTGAAAACAACCCTCTGCGCAGTATGCAGGCCGCGCTTGAAGCGGGTCAGTCGCTGATAATATTCCCCGAAGGCACGCGCGGCACGGGCAGTGACATTGGGCCGTTTCGATCAGGCGTCGCGCACTTGATAGAGAAGATGCCCGATGTTCCGGTTGTGCCCGCTTACCTTGTGAACATGGGCCGCAGTCTGCCCAAAGGCGAGTTCATACCCGTTCCGTTTTTCTGCGAAGCCCGCATCGGCCCACCGTTAATTATCAACGGCAGTCGCCAGGAAATAATTCGATCGCTTGAGACTGCCGTTCGAGAATTGAAAGAACTCGATTGATGACTCAACAGCAAAGCAGCTTGATCGAAAGGACAAGCTTTTCATTTGATCGCTTCCTGGCGAGTCGCGCAGCCTTTTGGGCTGCCTTTGCATGGGGAATTGCAGAAGCGAGCTTCTTTTTCATCGTCCCTGATGTGTTGCTGACTTTGATCGCGTGTCGAGCGTTTAAGCCCGCGCTTAAAGCGACGCTTGCGGCACTTTTAGGCGCGCTCGTGGGCGGCGTATTGATGTATGCGTCTGGCATGCGATGGCCGGATGAGGCGCGCGCTTTTCTAGATTATGTGCCCGCGATAAACTCGAATTTGATTGAGAGAGTCGCTCGCCAGATAAACGAGCACGGATTGATCGCAGTGATGATCGGCCCGCTCAAAGGCATTCCGTACAAAATCTACGCTGTTGAATGGGGCGCGCAAGGCAGAAGCCTTATGGGCTTTCTTTTAATCTCAATTCCTGCGCGCTACATTCGCTTCTTTCTTGCGGCAGTCGTTGCTCGCTTGATCGCCCGCGTTATCGAGGCCGTGGCCGAGCGCCGAGCGAACATTGAGATTCTGGTTGTCGCTAGTTTATGGATCGCGTTTTATGGATTTTATTTCCTGCGCTTCGGCTGGAGATAAAGTAGGGGCGAAGCGCATCATGCGCCATCGCCCCTATGCTTATTACTGATTCGGCGTCTTCTCTGTGTCGCTGATGACTATCTCGACACGTCGGTTCTGCTGACGGCCTTCGGGCGTGTCGTTAGTCGCTACAGGTCTTACCTTGCCAAAGCCGCGAACAGCAACGATGCGGTCGGTCGCTATGCCTTCTTTCACAAGATAAGCGTGCACGGTTTCGGCTCGATCTTCGGAAAGTTTCTGATTGTAGTCCTGCGAGCCTACGCCATCCGTGTGCCCTTCGATTTCGATGTGATAAACGCCGGGATAAGCCAGCATTATGCCTGCAAGCTTGCTCAGTTTTTCTCTCGCACCCGCCTTGAGCGAAGCCTGATTGAAATCAAACAACACATCCGACAAGTTGACGATCAATCCGCGCGCTTCGCGCCTTGTCTCTAAGATTGCTGAAAGCGAAACGAACAACCGGTCTTGAAGCGCGGCCTTGTCCTGTTTGGCTTGCTCGGCTTCCAATCGCGCTCGCTCGGCTTCCACGCGCGCCAGTTCTTCTCTGGCCTTGGCTTTGTCGGCTTCGCTTACAGCTTCGTCAACGCGGGCGCGAGCGGCGCTGACTTCTGATTCGGCTTTAGTCAAAGCGTCGCGATAGGCTGCGGCCTGTTCTTTTGCGCGGTTGGCTTCATCGTTGGCGCGGTCAGCTTCGCTTTGAGCTTGCGAGATTGCGTTGCTCGCTTCGCGGCGCTCGGCATTGAGCCTTGCCTGATACTCGCGCTCGACTGCAAGCTCGCGCGCTTTTTCACCCAGTCGCATAACATCGCGAGCAATGCCGCTGTACTTCTCTTCGTCCTTGCGGCCACGTGTCCAGACCTGTTCCAAGGCTTCAAGCTTTACTTCCGCTTCTCTGAGTTCCGGTTCGGCGAAACGACGCGCCCCGGCGCGATGAGCGATCTGCACAGAACGGCGTGCGCCCAGTATGAGCAACGGCGTGTTGTAATCTGCATTAAGCGCGGGCGCATCCTGCGTAGCGACTACGTAGAGCGTGCCCGAATCGCCGCTGTAATCTATGCGGCTCGCCTGAATAGCGCCTTCCGTACCTTTGCGCAGAGCGTTCTCTGCGATGATGACAGGGCTTGGCAGTTTAACCGCTGAATGAGGCTCGGCGGTAACGATCAAACCGAAAGTTTGAAAGCTTGTAGTAACTTCTATTTCAAATTTATTTTTGACCGGCAGTTCTGCAAGATTGTCTGCCTGCCCTTCGGGGGCAATTGCCCACAAAATGTAAGTCGTATAATAAGCTCCCAGTGCTTGCGGGTTGCCAACATTTTCCATCTCAAGTCTGATGCGTGTGCGGCCTTCCTTGCGTTTGACCTCAGCTTTTCCCATCGCCTGTGGATTTACGGTTGTGCCTACCATGTTGACCGAAGTGCCATCGTCATCTTTGTACCTGACGGCAAGCGTTGCGCGCTTGGCGACAGTCACTTGCCCGGTCGATGTTACCTCTCTAACTTCGACCACCTGAGCAAATGCACTTCCGACGAGCGCAAATGAAAGCAGTGCGCTTGCAATCATAAATCGTTTTAGTTTCATGACCTGTTCCCTCCCTGAAAGATTCTTGTTCGTACCATTCAACTGCATCCGAAAACGCTACACGTGTATGCGATACCTGAACTCAAGAGATACAGAATCGTGCAAACAACGCGAGCAATGCTTGAGAGGGCAAGCCGCATTCCATGTTTTATGAAGAAATATTCACATTCCCTGTTGAAACATCCACACACATGGGCCGAAGAAAATTTGACAGGGCAGGAACTTCGAGCGTATTTTACTCGTAGGTTAATTAACCAAGAGAGAAAATACGAATATGGCGACTGATCAACTCAGCATCATCTTTGCGGCGCTCGCCGATCCTACTCGGCGAGCGATTCTAGCGCGTCTCGTCTCAGGTGAGGTCTCGGTCACAGAGTTGGCCCAGCCATTCGAGATGAGCATGCCTGCGATCACCAAGCACCTCAAGGTGCTGGAACGCGCGGGCCTGATTGCGCGCGGGCGCGATGCCCAATGGAGACCCTGTCGGCTTGAAGCGGGGCCGCTCAAAGATGTTGCTGACTGGGTGGAAAACTATCGCAGTTTCTGGGAGCAGAGCTTTGATCGTTTGGACGCTTATCTACTGGAGTTGAAACAAAAGGAGAAAAAGCATGACCGAAAGCAACACAAGAAATAACGACGACACAAGAGAACTTGTCATCACGCGCGTTTTCGATGCGCCTCGCGAGTTGGTCTGGAAAGCCTGGACCGATCCTGAGCATGTAGTGCGCTGGTGGGGACCAAAAAATTATACCTCGCCTGCGTGTAAGATAGATTTTCGAGTGGGAGGCAAGTATCTGTTCTGCATGCGCTCGCCGGAAGGGAAAGACTTCTGGAGCACCGGAACGTACAGAGAAATTATTCCCCCGGAGAAAATCGTCGTAACCGATAGCTTCGCAGACAGTGAAGGTAATGTAGTTCCTGCGTCGGAATATGGGATGCCTGAAATGCCGCTTGAACTGCAGGTGACTGTTACTTTTGAAGACCTCGGCGACGGCAAAACAAAGATGACGCTTCGTCACGTAGGCTTCCCGGAAGGCGAGATGAGCGAGATGGCAGGTGCCGGATGGAATGAATCATTCGACAAGCTCGCCGAATCTCTGAAGTAATTAAAAGGAGAGATCACTTTGGCAAAAACTACTTTTACTACCAAACGAGAAGAACTGAAGGTCATCATAGAGCGCGTCTTTGATGCGCCACGTGAACTGGTGTGGAAAGCCTTCAACGACCCCGATAGCATACCGCACTGGTGGGGGCCGAAATCCACCACCACCACTGTAGAGAAGATGGACGTGAGACCGGGCGGCGTTTGGCGATACGTCCAGCGCGATCCCGACGGCAATGAATATGCATTCAACGGCGTGTATAGGGAAATAGACCCGCCTAACCTCATCTCTCGCACCTTTAACTTCGAAGGCATGCCCGACCATGAACTGATTGAAACCGCGACGTTCGAAGATTTTGAAGAAGGCAAAACAAAGGTGACAGCCGTGGCTGTCTACGCGAATGTCGAAGACCTTGATGGAATGGTCAATTCGGGGATGGAAGGAGGGGCAACAGAGTCCTGGGAGCGCCTCGCCGAACTGGTAGAGAAAGTCTGAAAACACCGCTCGTCGGTCACAGTACCGCGAGCGGTAGCGAGCGGGTCGTCTGCTAGTCAACCTGCTCGCTACCGCTCGCGGTACTGTGGTCTATGCCCAACCGCAATAGATCACTTTGATGATGGCTTGTCTTCGGATTTCTTTTCGCCTTGATCTTCTTTCGATGCCTCGCCAAGCACATGCTTTGAAAACCAGGCGTACTCTCGACGCATCTTGTCCAAACGATGTCGCGGCTCCTGCAACCCGTGAGGCTCGCGCGGATAGAAGACCATCTCGACAGGCACGC
>DATEKX010000494.1:0-4953 GCA_035277165.1 Blastocatellia bacterium
CCCGATACTTGAAGCATTGAGCGAAGTCCTGCCCGTGCCATTGAAAGCCGACGCGCGGACGGCATGGGCCAAGTGGACGGCGAGCCGCGATACCGAAATACGCACGCGCTTGATTCAGGGGGATGAAGATTCGCTGGTCAACTTCCTGCTCTTCGGCACATCGTTCACGCGCCGCCCGCGCATCACGCTTGAGGATCTGGCGCAAGCGGGACGCAAAGGGGCAGAGTCGCCTGATGTGATGTTAGTGATGGAGAACATCAAGCTGCGCACAGACGATCTGATTCAGGGTTTGATCGCGCCTGCCAGCAACGAACGATTGCTGTTTGGGCGACGCGTAATAGACGGCAAAGGCTATACACTGAAGACGGACGCCGAGCGCGCACGCGTCAAGAATTACCTGATAGACAGCTTTTTCCGCGTAATCAGCGAAAGCTCCAGCTACGCAAAGATACTGGAATCGGCTCGCATGCAAGGTGATCCGAGCGCCGAGTTTGCTGAACGCTCGAAACTGTTTCGAGATCGCGGCTTATCATCAGACACTACGTTGATGCCGAACTTCGCTATCGAAAGATCGCTCGCATCCTTGAAAGCGCAAGGGCTGATCGCGGCTGGCAGCATACGCCGCGTCGCTATAGTCGGGCCGGGACTGGATTTCGCAGATAAACAAGATGGGTACGATTTTTATCCTCAGCAGACCATTCAGCCGTTTGCGCTGATGGATTCGCTGCTGCGGCTGGGGCTGGCCCGCGCAAATGAATTGCGCCTCACAACGCTTGACCTCAGCCCGCGTATCAATGCTCATCTCGAACGCGCGCGGCAACAGGCAGCACACGGCACGGGCTATACTGTGCAACTGCCGCGCGACTCGCAATGGAAACCTGAGCTTGGTAATTACTGGTCAAAATTCGGCGATCAAATCGGCGTGACGGTCGCGCCTGTCGCTGTGCCAACAGGTTTAGGCGACGTGAAAGTGCGCGCAGTACGCATTCGTCCGAGCATCGTCTCGCTCATTTCATCTGCGGATGTGAACATCGTGCTGCAAAGGCTCGATCTGGCGAAAGAGGAAGCCTTCGATATTATCATTGCCACCAACATTCTTGTTTATTATGATGTTTTTGAGCAAAGCCTTGCGATGGCGAATGTAGAAAAGATGCTTCGACCGGGGGGCTTTCTGCTATCAAACAACGCGCTGCTGGAACTTCCAAGCTCAGGCATGCATTCGGTCGGTTATGAAACGGTGGTTTATTCTGACCGCCCCAGTGACGGCGATCACATAGTCTGGTATCAGCGCGCTGCCAAATAGCGCAAGCGACAGTAAAATCAAGCCGATTAAAATTCATCGGCGTTTCTCGTGTGCGAATCCTTTGACCGCTTGTGAAGTTGTGATATTATCGCAGAGGTTTTCGCTTATCCATCTAGTTACTTTCATTTCCATTGCCTGTTTCAACAAGGAGGTCGAGATATGCTTTTCTCATTACTCAGACCACCCCGATCACAGAGGTGCATGCCCACAGCCTTGCGCGCGCTTGGTGCGTTCTTGTTCGTCGCGGTGTGTGTGGGGCAAGCGCGAGCGCAAATTGGCGGCATTGACAGCGACCCGAGCGATCCGGGAACTGGCGGCAAGAATACGCTCCGAGGCAACATCTATTATGCCAACGGGCGACGCGCAGACAAGCGCGTAAAAATCAAACTGCGCAGCCTCTACGGCGAGCAGTTTACCATGTCTGATGACAGCGGCTCATTCAGCTTTCGCCGTCTGAGTGGCGGCACATATAACGTCGTGGTTGACGCTGGCGGCGAGTTTGATCTGGCTTACGAAACGGTTGACTTTATTGAAGGCGCGCGAAGGCGCGACGATGTAGGCCAAACTCAAACAGTGCAGATCACACTCTATCCCAAGCAAGCCGCTGCAAAACCTGTCGGCACGGTTGATGCCGCAAGCGCAGGTGTGCCAGAAGAGGCGCGCACTCTTTATAAAGATGCGCTCGATTCAGCGCAGACTGGAAACAGTAAAAAAGCCATCGAGCAATTGAACGCCGCGCTTCAGATTTATCCGAGCTTTATGTCTGCGCTCAACGAGTTGGGCGTGCAGCATATGAGGCTCAAACAATACGACCGCTCGGAAGAGGCGTTTCAGCAGGCGCTGAAGTTAGCGCCCCAGGCCTTCACCCCGCATCTCAACTACGGCATTCTGCTGATCATAAAGAAAGATTTTGTGAAGGCGGCAACCCATTTGCAGCGCGCGGCGCAGATAGATGGCTCGTCGGCGGCGGCGCACCTGAATCTTGGCAAAGCATTCGTAAATCTAGCCATCTACAACAAGGCGGAGAAAGAACTGCAGCAAGCCATCGGCATCGGCGGCGAGGAAACCATCGAAGCGCACAGGTATCTGGCGGCAGTCTACATCGAAACGCGCGAAAGCCTTCGGGCCGCCGACGCGCTGGAAAAATATCTGAGCCTTTCGCCGAAAGCCAAAGACGCCGACAAGATTCGAGGCATCATCAAGCAACTGCGCAGCCAGGCCAAAAATTAGAGCCTGCCAAATCTTAGAGTTAAAACAGAATGAGCATAGACAGTTTGTCTATGCTCATTCTGTTTTAAGGTTGAATTTCATACCGAAGTTCTCACCTCCGAAGAATTAAAAAATAATTCTGGCATTATTTCTTTTTTGTGATATTATCCGCCCACATTTTTAGGCCCAGGATTCTAGCAACACTACATTCTTCTTGGACCCTTTTGGCAAGGAGGTGGCGGACGTGTATTTTGCTACGATCAGATCAGGGTATTTGCGAAGCATTCGCCCGATGCTTTTATCAATCGCTGCCGTGTCACTGCTCGTGCCCGTTTGCGCAGTGTCGGCGCGCGCTCAATCAGACACACGAGTCAACGGCGACCCTCATGGCATGGGCACGGGTGGCTCGCACACAATCGAAGGGCACGTGCGAAAGCCCAACGGACAACTTCTGAATACGCAAGCCAGAGTAAAACTCCGCAGCGCCTACAACAGCGAGCAGTTCACGACAACAGATGGCAACGGCGCTTTTACCTTCAGCCGACTGCGAAGCGGGACATATTATCTCGTGGTCGAAGCAGGTGGAGAGTACGAATCGGCCAGTGATACGGTTGATATAATGAGCGCTGCCAGCAATACAGGTTCTGCCGTCAACGTACAGATTACGCTTCAACCGAAACAAAACGCGAAGCAAACAACAGCCGTCGTGGACGCTTCTATAGCAGAGACTCCAGAGGCCCCGCTTAAACTCTACAAAGAAGCAATTCTGTCTGCGCAGGTCGGAAAGAGAGAAAAAGCTATCGAGCAATTAAAAAGCGCGCTTTCGATCTATCCCGATTTCATGCTGGCGCTCAACGAGATGGGCGTGCAATACATAAAGCTTCACAAATGGGATAAGGCAACCGAAAGCTTGCGTTCGGCGCTGAGGCTTGCTCCGAATGAATTCGCTCCGAATCTCAACTACGGCATTGTGTTATTGCAGATGAAGGATTTCACAGGCGCGGCAACCGCTCTTGAGCAGGCGTTAAAAAAAGACTGCGCTTCTGCCTCTGCGCATTTTTATTACGGTCAGGCGCTGACGTGGCTTGGCAAATATGACGCGGCAGAAAAAGAGCTACAACAAGCTATCGGATTAAACGGCAACGAGATGGTTGAGGCGTACAGGCTTTTGGGAGCGGTCTATATCGAAAAGCGCAACAATCAACGAGCGGCTGAAGAACTGGAGAAATACCTCAGCCTCTCGCCGAAAGCCAAAGACGCCGACAAGATTCGTGAAATAATCAAACAACTGCGCAACCGCTAAATTACGTAGTCACAAGGTGCGGCGGTAAGAAGAAAAACGCGATGGCGAATATCAAATAGACCGCAAGCAGCAGCACGCCTTCCATCCAGTTCGATTCGCCGTCAATTGCTACAAGACTGACGATGGCAACCGCGAGTCCCACGGTTATTACTTCAAAAGTCGTAAACAGCAAATTCATGGGCTGCCCGATTGCGTAGCTCAAAAATACGAGCGCAGGAGCAACGAACAGCGCTATCTGCATGCTCGACCCGACAGCGATGTTATAGGCCAGATCCATTTGGTTCTTCATCGCTACTAAAACGGCTGTGCTGTGCTCGGCTGCGTTGCCGATGACGGCCACGACTATCACCCCGACAAAAATTTCTGTCAGCCCGACCGCCTTCGACGCGGGTTCGACTGCGTGCACGAGTAATTCACTCATCCAGGCTATGAACCCGGTGGCTACGACGAGAATTATCACCCCCGTCTTCATACTCATCGGAGACGATTCCTGATGCTCGTGACTGGTTCCCATGAAAAGGTCTTTGTGAGTTTTTAACGTGAAAACCAGGCTCAGGACGTAGGTCACAAATAAAACGATGGCTATTTCCAGACTGATGTTGGCTTCGGCTGCTGAGCGGTCTGCGCGCGGCTGGCCCACAGTGACCCAGTGAAATACGGCTGGAATCAGAAGGCCGATGGCGCTCAAGGCCATCAATGTCGCGCTCATGGTCGCAGCAGTGCGGTTGAACTTTTGGCTCTTATGTTTCATCCCGCCTGCCAGAATGCTCAGGCCAAGCACCAGTAAAATGTTTCCGAGTATCGAGCCTGTCAGCGATGCTTTGACGACTTCGGTCAACCCTGCGCGCAATCCTTGAAACGCGATTATCATTTCAGCAGCATTGCCGAAAGTTGCGTTGAGCAGACCGCCAATCCCTGCGCCTAATCTCTCAGCAAGACTTTCAGTAGCTTTGCCCATCCATCCGGCCAGCGGGATGATTGCCAAACCCGACGCGAGAAATGTCCATAACGCTGGCGCATGCGTGTAGTGAAGAATTACCGCAAGCGGAATGAAGACTAGCAGCACATCAAGCCCGTGCTCTATCACAATATCTTTGATCGTTTTTTTCTTCGTTGTTTGTTTTTTCATTTATTCACT
>DATEKX010000495.1:0-3817 GCA_035277165.1 Blastocatellia bacterium
CTGTGCCCCCTCTGCGACCTCTGCGCCTCTGCGGTGAACTATTTGTGTTGCCCGACTGCAAGGCGCATGATGGCCTCTTCGCTGCATTCGTTTCGTTCGAGAATTCCTGTGATGGCTCCTTCGTGCATGACGGCCACGCGATCACTTTCTCCGAGCACTTCTTCCATGTCGCTGCTGATCATTATGATCGCAACTCCGCTTTGAGCCAGTTGCCGCATCAGTTGATAGATTTCTGCTTTTGCCCCTACGTCAATGCCGCGCGTCGGCTCATCGAATATCAGCGCCTTCGGATTAAGAGAAAGCCATTTGGCAAGCACAACTTTTTGTTGATTGCCGCCGCTCAGATTTGCGACCCTTGCTTCAATAGAAGGCGCTTTGATGTTCAACTTGCCGAGCATGTTTTCGGCAACCTTGCGCTCGGCCTGACGATCAATCAACCCCGCCGAAGTGTAGGCCCGAAGCGAGGGCAATGTGATGTTTTCTCGGACGGCCATTTCCAGAACCAGGCCGGTCTTGCGACGGTCTTCCGAAACCAGATAAATGCCGTTGGCAATCGCATCTTTCGGCGACGCAATATTAATGGGCTTTTCGTTCAATAAAACATTTCCTTCGAGCGCCGTCTCGACGCCAAAGATAGCCTGCGCGACTTCTGATCTCCCCGCTCCGACCAGCCCCGCCAGTCCCAAAATTTCGCCCTGACTGACATCGAACGAGACAGCATGTTCGGGATAGCGGCTCGTCCGAAAATTCTGAACTTTGAAATAACCGGGCTTGCCTGTCGCCGGAGTGTGAGCGTAAAAGCGGCTCAGATCGCGGCCCACCATAAGTTTGACTATTCGGTCATGGCTGATCTCTTCGCCAGCAAGCGCGCCCGCATTGCGTCCATCGCGCAAGACGACTACACGGTCTGCGAGGTCTGAAATTTCGCCCAGACGATGAGAGATATAGATTATGCTTACGCCCTGCGCTCTCAACTCTTTTGCAACCGCCAGCAGTCGCGCAGTCTCCGTCAAGGTCAAGCTCGAAGTCGGCTCGTCCATAATCAGAATGCGCGCGTTTAAGGAAAGCGCTTTGGCGATCTCGACCATCTGCTGCTGCGCGATGGAAAGATTTTTGAGCGGCGTTCGACTCGGCAGGTTCAGGCCCAGACGTTCGAGATAAACATCAGCTTCGGCGTGAATGCGCCCGCGATCAACAAGCTTCAACGGCCCTGCCCAGACCGGCTCGCGACCGAGGAATACATTCTCGGCTATGTCCAGATTATCCAGCACATTCAGTTCTTGATGAATGAAGCCGAGTCTGCGGTTGATTGCGTCGGCGACCGAGTCGATGACGACTTCGTGGCCGTCAATACGAAGCTGACCGGAGTCGGGCTGATAAATGCCGCCGAGAATTTTCATCAGCGTGGATTTGCCCGCGCCGTTCTCGCCTGCAAGCGCGACGATCTCGCCCGGATAGATTTCGAGGTCAACGCTATCGAGCGCAATAACTCCGGGGAATCCTTTGCTGATCCCCTTCATTTCAAGAATTGGACTGGTCATTAATCAGCTTCGACCGCGCAGGCGATTTATCTTGGCGGTGAATTCTTCAACCCCATCGCGTTTTATGACGAGCGTCGGCACTATCTGCTGCTTGCTGGCCGGAATCGTAGAGCGGTCGCCGCTTAATACCTTCGCCAGCATATGCACGGACTGATAGCCGAATTCATAAGGCTGCTGGACGACGGTCGCGTATATTGATCCGTCCTTGACGCCCGCCAGCGTTTCATCTTCTTCGTCAAAGCAGACGACTTTGATCTGGCCTATTTTGCCCGCGTCCTTGAGCGCGTTGATAATCGCAGGGCCGTTGTAGCTCCAAAGCCCGACCAGACACGCGACATCTGAGTATTTGACCAGCGTGTCCAGTACGTTAGCTTTGGCGCGCACTCGATCAGCGTCATCCGTGCGCAGGTCTATGATCTCTACCTTCGAGCCTGCGAGCGATTCCTTAATGCCCTGATAACGTTCCTGCGCATTGCGCGCGTCAGACTGACCGACGAAGAGCATGATCTTGCCGCCTTGAGGCAGCGCTTCTTTGATCAAATCGCCCGCCTGACGACCCGCAGCAACGTTGTCTGTGCCGAGATAACAGGCGCGATTGCTCTGCGGCGCGTCGCTGTCCTGCGTGACTACGAGAATCTGTTTGGATATCTCGTTGATCATTGGCGTTTGGTTGGTGGGATCAACAGGGCTGATGGCGATGCCCGATACGCCTTTTGCCATCAGGTCGTCAACGATGCGCCGCTGTTCAGCCGCCGTTGGGGCAGGCGGAATCTTGAACTCTACTTCCACATCAGCAAGTTCTTGGTCAGCTTTCTCGCACCCTTTGCGCGCGATTGTCCAGAAGTCCGAAGCGTTGTTGGTTATAAAAGCCACTTTGAATTTACTTGCGCCGGAAGTAGGGCCTTCCTTTGGCGAGCAGGAAAAACTCAAAAGACTCGCGAGCACGCAAAAACAAGAAAGTATTTTATTAGAGAGCTTCATCAATATCCTCCTGACCTTTTCAAAATTCCTTCAACCATTAGAAATGACAGCCAGCCCTGAAAGGGCGAAATTTAATAGCCGGTGGTGAAACCGCCGGAAAGCGAGCCAACCATATCCTGACCCTGAAAGGGTCGAACTATTTGCAGATGCGAGTTCGACCCTTTCAGGGTCGTTTGCTTTCTGTATCACTTTCCGTGGGTTGCACCCACGGCTATTGCATATGTCCCCTGCGGGGACTATTTCAAAACACGCTCTCAAGCGTCTGAGCTTGGAAATGATTCCGCTTTTGGAATCACGAGCCGGGGTTTCGCCGCGCGCTGTCTCAAGATTTGATCGCCCATAACGCCGATCAAAATCACTGCTCCCATCACAGCGAAATTGAGCGAAGACGGAACGCCCAGCAGGTTAACAAGATTTTGCAACACCTGAAGCAGAGCCGTGCCGATCAGGATTCCGATGATCGAACCTTCGCCGCCGCGCAAGCTGCAACCTCCAAGCACAGCCGCCGCGATGCCATACAACTCAAAGAAATTGCCGTGCGACGAGGGCGAAATCGAGTTGGTGTAAAAAGCGAAGATGATCCCCGCGAATCCCGCCAACGCCCCGGAAACTATGTAAGTAGCTGTGATAATCCACCGCGAGTTGATGCCTGAATAGCGCGCAGCTTCTTCATTGCGCCCGACGGCGAAAAGATAACGCCCGTACACCGAGCGATGCAGCATGACCCACATCACAAGGCTTATGATTACAAGCAACACAAACGGCGTTGGAACGCCCAACACGCTGCCTGTAGCCAGATCGCGCAATCCTTCAAACCCGACGGCGTCTCCAAAACCTTTGGTCTCGTCTTTGGCGATGAAGCGCGCAAGTCCTCTGTAGAACAGCAATCCGCACAACGTGACTATGAACGGCTGCAGGCTCAATCTGGTAATCAACAGACCATGCAACAGCCCTAAAAACATGCCTATGCCTATTATGGCGGCGACCGCAAGCGAGGCTGCCCATCCCCATTCAGTCAGCATCATCGAAAGCAGAATGCCTAGCAGTGCGAAGACCGAGCCGACCGAAAGGTCTATGCCGCTTGTGATGATGATCATCCCAAGCCCTATGCTGAAGATGCCATAAGCGCCGATCAGTCGCGCCATGTTTTGCAGGTTGGTTCCGGTGAGAAAACGCGGGTTGAGCACGGAAACGACAATGCACAAGATAACCAGCAGTATAAAAGTGCCGAGTTCTTTTTTCATATTCTCATTGCGCGCTGATTATCGGGCAAACTACTTCACGGAGAACTTATA
>DATEKX010000496.1:0-5312 GCA_035277165.1 Blastocatellia bacterium
TGGTCGAGCGAATGGCGCATCAGCCCGGCGATGCATATGGTGCGGGATTCCGATTGTTCAAGGCGGCACGCCTATCAGCTTTGATACAACGCGCGTTGAGATCGATTACATTGATGGAATCGAGAGGCTCGAAAATCCTGCTCCGGTGCGGCTCGTCATTGATAGCGATGGCATAGAAGTAAATGAATTGATGCCGGGCACCAGAACTATCAGGATTGATGCCGCATCGCTCATCCGCGCAGACGTAGTTGATGCCAGCACGGAAATCGAGCCGAAGAGGAAGAGCTTTCCATTCTGGAAACTCATAATCTTTCCATTCGGATTATTGGTAAGAAAAAGAGATAAGGCGCTCGAAACAAAGCGGCATGATTATCTGCTGAACATTCGTTACAAGGCAGGCGGCGAAATTCGCAATGTGGTTTTTCAGCGTCAAGACCGCGCAGGGTTATCTATCGTCGAAGGTCTCGCTCGAATAATCAATATGCTCGTGAAGATAAAATCCGGCAGATCATCCGACCAGTAGCAATGCGACTTCCCTTTTCAGATCATTCGCTCGCGCTCACTGATTCACCATCTTGCGTTCAATCAAGCGGCGATGTTGCGGCTCGATGTCGCGTTTGTAGTATTCGACGAAAGCTTCGATCACAGCCGGGTCAAAGTAAGTGCCCGAATGTTGAACAAGCTCTGCCATAGCGCGTTCAGGCGACCACCCTTCGTGATAACAGCGGTCTTCGGTCAGCGCGTCGTAAGCGTCTGCGACGGCGACTATGCGGCTGCCGATTGGAATCTCTTCATCTTTGAGTCCGTCCGGGTAACCCGATCCGTCCCATCGCTCGTGATGCGCGGCGGCGACGAGCGGTATTTCCGCGAGGTCTTCGGGAAATCGAATTTTCGACAGCAACCTGAATGTGTGCAGCGGGTGTTGTTTGACGTGCTCGTATTCTTCCGGCGTCAACTCCGCAGGCTTCAGCAAAACGTCGTCGCGCACGCCTATCTTGCCATAGTCGTGCAACAGCCCCGCGTAATAAATCAACCTGCAATCAGGCTCGCTGATATTCATGAATCGAGCTATGCCTGCCGATATTGCTCCTACGCGCGCGGAATGTCCCGCCGTGTTATCGTCGCGCGCATCGAGCGAGGCGGCCAGCGTTCGGATGAAGCTTTCAAGCGAGCGCCGCTGTTCGTCCAGCAGGTAGATATTTTCTAAAGCCAGCCCCGCGTGGCGACCAACCGCCGTCAGAAAATCGAGCGCCTCTTCATCGAACGTAGTGGCGCTGGTCACGTTGTCGGCATAGCACACGCCCCACACTCGCGATTTGCTGCCTATGGGCGCGCACATCACAGACCTGATTGATTGAAAGCGCACCGAATCGCCGTTTGAGAATCGCTCGTCGTGGCTCGCGTCAAAGCTCAAGACCGACACGTTATCATTAAAGACCATTCCCGTGATGCTGTGGCTCGGCGCGACGACCCTGTCCGTATCGCACGTAGCGGCTAGCTCCAATTGATCCACCTCGCGGTCGTAGAGCAGCACGGCGCAACGCTCGGCCTTCAGCGTGCGGTGCATGAATCGCGCCAGCTTGTCGCTTAATTCTTCAGCCGAGTGAGCGGCCAGAAGCTCGCTCATAAATTCATAAAGCGCGCGAAGACTGTCAACCGTTTCGCCCGTCAGTTCGCCCGAATTGGGCAGCTTTGATGTATCGAGGAAGCGCGTGTTTTCAGGCGTGACGACATGAACAGGTTGCAGCGTGTCTTCGGTGTCGGTCGCAGTCTCTTCTTCGGACGAGTCGCCGTGAAAAACAATTTCGATGCCGCGACCGCGACCCAGCCTGATCAAATCGCCGTCTTTCAAGTTGCGATGTTTGACTCGTTCGCCGTTGACGAACGTGCCGGACGTGCTGCCGAGATCGCGGATTTGATAGGCCGACCCGTGCACAATGATTTCGGCGTGATAACGAGAGATGTAAGGATTGTCGAACGCAAGATCGTTGCCTTCGTAGCGGCCCATGCGAAAAACCTCTCCGCCCAAGCCTTGAACTTGATCTTCACCATTCGGGTTTACGTAGGTAAGGGTGGCTTCCTTGACCATAATTTCCCCTGGACGCTCTATCGGTCGAATGAAGTCAGTACCCGCGCATCTCGCACGCGCCAGAGTTGACGCATACGCGGTCGGGTTCCATAAAACAGGTCTTAGGGGCAAAATTATTTTGTTTCACTTCAAGCGATGCGAACCGCTCAAGTTCCGGGTGCGCTGCTTGAGTTTGAATCATTTTTCTTTCAGGAGCTTCAATCTGCCTGTGACTTTCATTAAAGACCTGAGCAACATTCTCTCGTGCCGGTTCAGCATTGCCGAGCACGACAAAGATGATCGGGCCGCCTTCGCCTGCTGTCTCTTGAACGAGACTGACTGAAGGCGCAACCGCCGCCGGACTCTCAAGACGACTGAGGACATTCGAGAGGACGCGGCGAATGATCTCTTGATTTGAATCTTGCATTTTCTGTCTGCTCAAAAGAACTTAAAACTTTCACCTACACGGCTTCGATTTCATCTACGATGCCGATGATGGCCGAATCAATCGCCGCTCCCGGTTCGCCCGTTGCCGCTGTTGAAGCAGACCATCCTTCGCGAACTACTACGACCGTGTCGCCTATTCCAGCGTCAACAGAATCCAGCGCCAGCAATTCGTCGCCTGTGTTCGTGCCATCGGGATTGATTGGCTGAACGACGAGTATGCGACTGCCTTCGTACCGCCGATCTTTTTGCGTGGCCACGACGTTGCCGACTACTTTAGCCAGAACCATAATGTGCAATGACTCAGGATGAACAAGTAATTTTATTCATCATTCAGAGTTCGTGTTATAAACCGAGTCCACTATACCGACAATCGTGCAATCGGTCGGCACTTCGACCGGCTCGAACGGAAAGGAAGCCTCCTTCCCGCGACACCAAAAGACCACTTCGCCTTTGCCAGCCCCTACCGAATCGACTGCAACCATAGGTTTGCCCGATTCGTTCAAGCGACCGTCGAGCGGTTGAATGACAAGCAACTTGCGGCCATGCAACAGGTCGTTTTTAACGGTGGCAACTACAGTTCCAATCACGCGGGCTAGTTGCATATGCGGCCTTCTTCGAGGACAGGCTCAAGCGGTTACAAGCTTGCACCGCCTCTTAGCGCTTGTCAAGAATTAAGATCAGAGGCTTGCTATTTCACTTCACCTCGATTGACCAGGCGAACGTTTTTTACGACGACCGGGTCGAGCGGCCTGTCGCCGCCGCCCAGTGTGGGCGCTTTGCCTATCAAATCCACGACGTTCATACCTTCGATGACTCTGGCGAAGATCGTATACTGGCCGTCCCATGCGGGGTTGGGTGCTGTGAGGATCAGGAACTGGCTCGTGGCGCTGTCCGGGTCTTTATCGTTACGCAAAGCTGAAATTACGCCTCGCTCGTGCCTGAGCGTTTTTGAGAACTCTGCGGGCACGCGCGTCTGTCCCTGCTGCCCCAGCCCCCACGTAGAAGGATCGCCGTTGATCGTGTTCGGATCGCCGCCTTGAATCCCTATCAGCTTGCCGCTGATCTTCACTAACTTATGAAACTTCGTGCCGACGTAAAAATTTTCGCGCGCAAGCTTTTTGAAATTCGCCACGTGCTTTGGCGCGACATCGGGCATAAACTCGATGACTATATTTCCATAGTTCGTTTCGATCACAGCGACTTCATCTATGTTTCCGACGCCGTTGCCGCACGAAGTCGAGCCGAACGCGAGAATCAACAATACGAATAACCACAACCCTGACCTTATTTTCATCGAACTCTTAATTGCTCCCTTCAAGTGTTTCTTTCAAAATACGATTCACCACCTGCGGATTGGCTCGGCCACTGCTCATCTTCATGACCTGTCCGACGAAAAATCCAATCAGCGAAGTTTTGCCCGCGCGATACTGTTCAAGCTGCTTCGGGTTTGCGCTGACGACTTGCTCTATGAGCGCGCGAATCTCACTTTCATCAGACATCTGGCTGCCGCCCATTTCACGCACGACATCCGTAGCCGCGCGACCTGTGCGATACATCTCGACGAGCACATCTTTAGCCATCTTGCCGCTGATCGTGCCCGCGTCAATCATCTTTATCATCTCTGCAAGCGAGAGTGCTGAAACCGGAGAAGAGACTATTTCAACGCCGCTCGTTTTCATCTCGCGCACAAGCTCGTTGAGAATCCAGTTGGCAGTCGCCTTCGCATTGCCGCCTGCGCCAGTCGCGGCCTCGAAGTAATCCGACATCGCTCGCGAGTCCGTCAGTTGCGCCGCGTCTTCAAGAGACAGGCTGTATTCCTCGATGAATCGCTTGCGTCGCGCTTCGGGCAGTTCAGGCATCTCGCGGCGCACGCGTTCGATTTCAGTCTCAGAAACCATGAGCGGCGGCAGGTCAGGCTCAGGAAAATAGCGATAGTCGTGTGCCTCTTCTTTCGAGCGCATCGAATAGGTCTTTGATTCATTTTCGTTCCACAGCCGCGTTTCCTGCACTACGCTCTGGCCCGATTCGAGCGCGGCGATTTGACGATTGATCTCGTAATCGATGGCCTTTTGCACAAAGCGAAACGAGTTTATGTTTTTAAGTTCAACCTTCGTGCCGAATTTCTCAGCGCCTTTGAGCCGCACGGAAACGTTCGCGTCGCAGCGCATGCTTCCCTCTTCCATGTTGCCGTCGCAAACATCAACGTAGAGAAGCGCGCGCCGCAGGTATTGCATGTAGTCGTAAGCTTCCCACGACGAGCGAAAGTCCGGCTCTGAAACTATTTCGACCAGCGGCACGCCGCTGCGATTCAAATCGACATAAGATTTGGTAGCAGATTCCGGCATGCCTTCGTGGATGGATTTACCTGCATCTTCTTCGATGTGAAGTCGAGTGATGCGAAATCGTTTCGTCATCCACTCGACGGGCTGACCTTTTTCGTTGCGCTCGGCTGACGGTATCTCGACCCAGCCGTGCTCAGAAAACGGCCTGTCGTATTGTGATATTTGATACCCTTTCGGCAAGTCGGGGTAGAAATAATTTTTGCGCGAGAAGATTGATTCCTGATTAACCTTCAGATTCAAAGCGAGCGCAGCCCGCGTCGCCATATCAATCGCCCTTCGATTCAGCACGGGCAACGCGCCCGGCAACCCCAGACAAACCGGACATGTATTCGAGTTGGGCGCGTCGCCGAATCGAGTCGGGCAGCCGCAAAAAATCTTCGATTCGGTCTTGAGTTGAGCGTGAACCTCAAGCCCGATCACGGGTTCATATTTGTCTCTCATAACCATTTCTCATA
>DATEKX010000497.1:0-2216 GCA_035277165.1 Blastocatellia bacterium
ACCTGAAAGCGCGCGGCCTGCTCGATTCGACGCTTGTGATCTGGGGCGGCGAGTTCGGGCGCATGCCGATTTCGCAATCCGCAATCGGGCGCGATCATAACCCGCACGGTTTTACGATGTGGCTCGCGGGCGGCGGCATCAAAGGCGGGCAGGTAGTCGGCGCCACCGACGAATTTGGCTACAAAGCCGTCGAAGAACCTTATTCTGTTTACGATCTGCACGCGACTATTCTGCGCGCGCTCGGACTGGATCATCGCAAGCTGACTTATTATTACGGCGGGCGCGAACAACGATTGACCAACTTCGGCGGCGATCCGATTATGAAGCTGTTTGCTTGAGCGACAGGTGAAATCTAAATGAGCAAGGTCAGATGGGGTGTGTTAGGCACGGCGAAGATAGCCGTTGAAAAAGTCATTCCAGCGATGCAACTGAGCCAGTACTGCCGCATTGACGCCGTCGCTTCGCGCAGTCCTGATAATGCGCGAGCGGCTGCTGAAAAGCTTGGCATAGCGAAAGCCTACGGCTCTTATGAAGAGTTGTTGGCAGACCCTGATATTGATGCCGTCTACAATCCGCTGCCAAATCATCTGCACGTTGAGTGGTCAATCAAAGCGATAGAAGCAGGCAAACATGTATTGTGTGAAAAGCCGATAGGTTTGACTTCCGGCGAAGGCGAGCGATTGCTGGAGGCAGAAAGAGAGCATCCGCGCCTGAAGGTGATGGAAGCTTTTATGTATCGCCATCACCCGCAATGGCAACGCGCAAAGCGGCTGGTTGACGAAGGCCGTGTCGGAGAGCTGCGAACGATTCAATCGTTCTTTTCTTACTACAACAGAGACCCGAACAACATTCGCAATCAATCGGGAATCGGCGGCGGCTCTTTGATGGACATCGGCTGTTATTCGATTTCGCTGTCGCGGTTTATCTTTGAAGCCGAGCCTCGGCGAGTCTTCGGTATAGTCGAATATGACTCGGAGTTTGAAGTTGACCGGCTCGCTTCGGGGATTATGGATTTCGGCAGAGGGACTTCGACTTTTACTTGTTCGACGCAGCTTGTGCCGTATCAGCGCGTCAACATCTTTGGCACGGAAGGGCGAGTGGAAATCGAAATTCCTTTCAACGCGCCGCCTGATCGCCCATGTCGAATGTGGCATCAATCGGGCGAGACGGTCGAAGAGATTGTTTTAGAAATTTGCGATCAGTACACGATTCAAGGCGATCTGTTTTCGCAGGCAATTCTCAATGACACAGCCGTTCCGACTCCGCTTGAAGACGCCGTCGCAAATATGAAGGTCATCGAAGCGCTAATCGAAAGCGGCAGGAAGGGAAGTATAGAAGCTCCGTAGGAGCGACCTGTCTATAGTTTCGGCGTTCGTAATATGTTCTGTAGCTCCGTAGGAGCGACCTTAGGATTTATAGGTCGCTCCTACGGAGCTTCTAAACAAGTCCTTAGTCATTTGCCAAGTCTTGCGACGGTAATCTACAATTCACGCGAACGAATATTTATTTTCCACGACAAAAGCAATGGCCTTTCCTGAATCTGCGCGGGTCGAACTCCCTATACTGCAAGAACTCGAAGCCACAGGCGGCAGCGACGGATTGCGTTATCTTTACGAACGACTGGTGCGGTATTTTCCTCAGCTCACTTCGGAAGATTTGGAACAGAGAACCCCGACGAATCGAAGCGCGTGGCATAGAGTAATCCAACGCGCGGGCCGCCAGTTGGAAGAACAGGGCGAGCTTCGACGCGAACGCACTCGATGGACGATCACGGCAAAGGGTCGCCGTCGCGTTGAAGCCGAAGCCATGCGGCCCACGCCCGTGGAAACAGCCATTTGCGCGCCTCGCGTAATATCGCACAAAGACGCGCAGGCAATGCTGGTCGAAATAGGCCGTATGCTTGGCCGCCACGCCGAAACGGAGTTCGAGTATTACGATGTGGTCTGGCGCGACAGTCCCACTTCTCCGCGACTCAGCCACGTCTTTGAAGTTCAGGTCGCGGGCAGCGTAGACAGCGCGCTCACACGGCTCAAGCACGCTTACGATGCGCAGCGCTCGCGCCCGTTTCTTGTGATAGCAGACGAACGCTCCGCGCGATTCGCAGGCCGTCGCTTGACCGGCTCGTTTCACGAAATCTGGGATGCGATAACGGTGATCGGCATAGGCGAACTGGAACGGCTGTACGAAACGCTCAGGTCGCAAAGAGAATTGCTTGA
>DATEKX010000498.1:0-5151 GCA_035277165.1 Blastocatellia bacterium
ACTCCGTGATAACGGCTGCGGCTCAAGCCGGTCAGCTTGAATTGAATGTGATGATGCCCGTCATCGCGTTTGATCTTTTGATGTCGCTCACGATTATGACAAATGCTTTGAAGGCGCTCACAGAGCGATGCATTGACTCCATAACGGCGAACGAAGAGCGATGTCGCTGGTACGTCGAACACAGCGTTTCGCTTGTGACCGCGCTCAATCCGAAAATAGGTTATGCGCGCGCAGCCGAAATTGCGAAGCGAGCCATAGCCAAAGGCAAAACAATTCGTGAAACGATAATCGAAGAAGATTTGCTTTCACCCGAAGAAATGGCAGAGGTAATGGACACTTACAAGATGACCGAGTATGAAGACAGTGATCAGTAGGCGAAAGGAAGTTGATTTGAAATTGCAAATCTGAAATCTCAAATTATCACCTACTTCTGCTATTGACTCTTAGAAGCAAATCGGCGAAATTTATATCGCAAAAGTTTTAATAATTTCTTTGCTGTTAAACTCTAAGAAGGAGGCTTAGGCTTAGATGACGTACATTATTGCAGAACCCTGCATAGGGACGAAGGACACGGCTTGTGTGGACGTTTGCCCTGTTGATTGCATCCACCCTCGCAAAGACGAAGAGACTTTCGAGGGCGCAGAAATGCTCTACATCCACCCGGATGAGTGTATTGACTGTGGCGCTTGCGAACCGGCCTGCCCGGTGCAGGCAATATTCACAGAAGATGACACGCCAGAGCAATGGCAGCACTTCATTGCAATAAATGCCGACTACTACAAATGAAACCCAAGAGGAGCACAGGGCTTGGCATATGTGATTTGTGAACCCTGCATCAGCGCGAAGGAACTGGCCTGCGTTGATGTATGTCCCGTTGATTGTATACAGGGTGGCCCGGACGAGGAGCAAATGTATATTGACCCGGCAACCTGCATTGATTGTGGCGCTTGCGAGCCGGTTTGTCCCGTGTCGGCGATCTTCCTCGAAGCGGACGTTCCGGCAAGGTGGCAGAGTTATATCATTAAAAACGCGGCCTTCTTCAAGTAGGAATCAATCAGGGTGGGAAGTCCGGCACACCGAATCGCTTCATCCACTTCGGTTCACAACTGAAAAAGCCGGGGCTGGCAAATTTCAGCCTCGGCTCTTTAATTTCATTTCGCGCTGAGTGTCACGCGCGGAAATTTTTCATGTTGTGAAGCAGCATCTTCTTGCCTTCCTGAAATCTAACCTCGATCTTATTCGGAGGAAGCGAGGTTTCGACCGCGCCCAACCCGAACTTCGGGTGATTGATGACATCGCCTGCCGAGAAGTTGTTGTTCATGTCGTAAGACTTCACAGGCCGGTTCGTATCAATGCTGAAAGCTGCCGCTTCTTTACCTCGTCTTGAGCTTGTGGCGCGCTTCTTTGTGGGAGGTGCTCCGTCCGAGCTTGCTGAGATGCTCGCGGAGGATTTGAGTTTATAGTTATGAGTGCCGCCGCACATCGAACAAGTGACACGGCGCACGATGTCTCCGTCCATCGCTGCGACTATGTGTGTGCGTTCATCTTTGCATTTTCCGCAGTATGCGGCGATCTCACCGCCAACGCGAGGCTTTCTGTAGAGCATATTAAAACTATAACATCTGCGCCGCAGAACTGCCAATTTCAATTAAGAATTGAGAATTGAGAATTAAAAATCCGAGCAATGTTCGACCCCGTCCGGCGCGCGGCAATCAAACTCAACGTGACGGTGATTCTTAATTTTCGATTCTTAATTGCTCAGAGCAGCTCTCTGAGCTGGCGCGCGGCGCGGTAATGAATGCCTGTAGATTCGCTGGGCACTTCGCCCGGTCGAAACAATCCGTCAACCCATCTGAGGTATTCGCCAATCGCTCGTTTGCCTTGAATTTTTTTATGGATGCCTCCGGCTCTTTGCGTGGCAGTGATGTGATAAACGAAACCGTCCTGGCCCAGATAAACGCAGGTCTCCCACAACCCCTTTTTCAACTCCTTGCCCTCGTTACCGAGTAAGGTGCCGTTAAGAGCGTCTTCCAAAGGCTCTTTCTGTTTCGGACTCTTATCAGGCATAGATGTATTTCTACAGAAAACGTTCGCCGCGCGCAATGTGCATAACGAAATGCGAGCGGCTATACTGATCTTAGCGATGATCAACATTCTTTCTATTCGCTGCGGGCTTGCTTTCGCGCCTTACCTTTCCGAAAGCCTATCAGTGTTTTTGCGCGATGGGCGGTTCGCTTCTCGCGTAATCCGACAGGGCGGAAGCGGGCTGATAACACGATCCGATGCTGAAATGATGCTGCGTTATCAACACAGTGAATCTGCGCTCGGCGCAGAAGAAGCTCGGCACTACAGCGCGACCGTTTCATGCAGAAAAGATTTCTACGACATTGCGAGAATGCAGGACGAAGTGGTTGTCGCAAACGTGGGCAGCGAGCTTCTGCTTTCTCACCCGCAATCCGAACTGTGGTTAAAGGCTGAGCACATTTCAAGCATGCTCGCAGCCTTTGACGGCGCTTCCACTGCGGCAGCGGAAACGGGCCTGCCCGATTGGCTGAACATCTCGACAGGAGCCGGGCAATTGTTGATAAGCGACCAGCGCAATGGCAGATGGGTTTTGTTGGGCGCTGACCATATCAAAGAACTTGAACGCCGTTTGAGCCTGCTCACAGATTTCCAACCGTCTTCGCGGCAGCCGAAGCCTCCGACTATTTCAGTGAAGGGAATAGCTGTGCATTTGCAATCGGCTATGACGCTTGTCGCCGCTCTTGAAGCATTCGCAGAAACCGGGCAGGTCGCGCCTTATGAAGAGAGCACGCCTGTTTACCGGCTGACTGTAAGCAAAGCGACGGAAGGCATGGAGATAAGAGATTCGGAACAGCGCGCGGGGCTGAACGCAAGAGAAGCCCGCAAGTGGGCGGCCATAATCAGAAGCGAGCTTGACCGAGCGGGCGCGGCTCAAATAGAACGAGGGCGAATCAGAACCGTAATCGCTCGTGGCGAGCAAGGGCGCTGGGCGTTGCAATGGGGAGACGAAGTCTTTGTGCCGAATGAATCGCTTGCGCGGCTGGATGCGGACACAGATGAATTGAAGATAGATAGAATCGGCGAAATGGTTTTGATTCTAACGCGCGCTACAGGCGCGTGCGTCGCGCTCACAGATATGGAAGTCAATCAGTTGATCGGGTAGCCGCTTGCTGACGCGCGAACTATTCATTGCATGCGAGCTTTTTTTTCTGATCTACTTTTTCGAGCAGGTGACCCATCTTCTCTTTCTTGGTCTTCATGTAGTTGAGCGCATTTTCAGTCGGCTCTACTTCAATCGAAACGCGCTCGACTATTTCAAGCCCGGCTTTTTCCAAAGCGGCAATCTTGTCAGGATTGTTCGACATCAATCGGATGCGACGCAGCCCCAGATGCTTGAGTATCTCGGCGCAACATTCGTAAGAGCGCAAGTCTGCTTCAAACCCGAGTGACAGATTCGCTTCAACTGTGTCCTGTCCCGCGTCTTGCAGCGCGTAGGCCCGAATCTTGTTTGTGATTCCAATTCCGCGCCCCTCCTGCTGTTGATAAACGATGACGCCGTGCCCCTCTTCCTGTATGCGTTTCATCGCATAATCGAGTTGGCGACCACAATCGCATTTGAGCGAGTGGAACACATCGCCCGTCAAACACTGCGAATGTATGCGCACGAGGCTTGGTGTTTCGGTACTCAACTCGCCTTTGACGAGGACGGGAAACTCTTCGCTCGTCTGTTTGCCTTTGAAGCCAATAATGCGAAAGAGTCCTGATTCAGTAGGCAGGTTGGCTTCTGCAAGTCGCTCGACTCCCGCGCAATTTTCTTCTTTGTGGCCGTTTGGTTTGCTCATAAATATCTCTCTGATTCATCTACGCATCAAGCTCAGGAAACGGAAATAATAGGACAAAGCTTTCATCTACTTTGAAAATTCTAGTGAGCAGCCACACAAGCGTCAAGCTGGGTGAATATCAAAAAGAAGCTTTGTTACATCGGCGAGCGTTTGCGCTCGATTGTCGGTTGTTGATATATTGAGCGAGCTGAAGGTGAAATGCAGTGAACGACACAGAGCGCACTGTGAAATTGGACGTAAGAGAAATCGTCGCTCGCCCAAGCTCGAAGCGGCCTGTGCTCGTAGTGTTGCAGGGGCAATCCATCGGGCAGACTATCCAACTCGACAAAGAGCAGACTATCATCGGGCGTGGCTCGCAGGTTGACCTCGTGCTGCGCGACGAAATAGCCTCTCGCCAACACGCCGAAATCACGCGCCTCGACGCAGAAGGCGACATAACGGAATATTACGTCAACGATCTCGGCTCGACTAACGGCACATTCTTGAATGGAACAAAAGTCACATCCCAGCAGCTTCTCGAAGACGGCGACAAGATAAAAGTAGGCCATCACATGATGAAGTTCGCGCTGCTCGATGAATTTGAAGCGGAGTTTCAAGAGCGGCTTCATCAGATGACCCAGCGCGACGATTTGACGGGACTTCGCTCGCGCCGCAGCCTCTTTGCCGACCTTGATCGCACAGTCACGCAGGAAGCCCGCAACAGCGAGCCTCAACCGATCAGCGTGTTGATGATGGATCTGGATTTTTTCAAGCGCGTCAACGACGGTCGAGGCCACTTGGTCGGCAGTCATACCATACGACAGACAGGGCACATCATACGCGATGTGGTCGGGAGCGCAGACCTTGCGGCACGCTACGGCGGCGAGGAATATCTCGCATACGTAATCGGCCCTCGCGAAGAAGGACTTGAGGTCGCGGAAAAGATCAGGAAGTCAGTTGAAGCATATCCGTTCCCTGCATCCACGACTGATGATTCCCAGACTATGCGCGTAACCATCAGTCTCGGCGTTGCTTCGTTTCCCGAAGACGGCAAGGCGGCGCTCGAACTTGTCCAAAAAGCCGATCAGGCTTTGTTCAGGGCCAAGTTGAGCGGGCGAAATCAGACCTGCGTTTTTAACCCTGAGATAGACAAACCCGATTCGTTCCACCCGACCGTTGATGAATCTGCGATCATCTATGGCCCAGCCGAAGCGCAATGATCCGCTTCGCCTGTCCGGTCTGGGTCGTGATGTTGACCTGTTTCGCAATCCTCGCTGCGGTTTCGTTCCTCTACTTCAACAATTTC
>DATEKX010000499.1:0-8641 GCA_035277165.1 Blastocatellia bacterium
CCCTTTTTCACTCTTCCCTTTTTTTTTCTGCCTTCTGATTTTGCTGATCGTTCCGGCAACCGGCTGCCGCAGAGGCGGCGAGCCCGGAACGCTGGTCGTCGCCATCGAAGTAGCCCCGCGAGGATTCGACCCTCGCTTTTCAACGGGCTTTCAAACTTCGGCTCGCATCATGCAATTGGTCTATGACACGCTCGTCGTGAAGAACGATAAGTTTGACTTTGTGCCCTCGCTCGCCGAACGATTTGAAGAATCAGAAGATCATAAGACATTCACGTTTCACATTCGGCAAGGCGTCACGTTTCATAACGGCAAAGCGCTCACCTCTGCTGACGTGAAATACACGTTTGATTCAATACTCTCGCCCGCGACCAAATCGCCTATTCGCGGCACGGTCGAGAAGATAGATAAGATTGACGCGCCTGACCCCACGACAGTCATCTTTCGCGCAAAAGAGCCTTATTACACTTTCATAGGCAACCTGCCCGCAGTGGGCATAATTCCTGACGGCGCAGACGCTGGCCTCATCAACTTGCCCGTGGGGAGCGGCCCGTATCGCTTCATCTCTTACAAAGAAGGCGATGTGATTCAACTCGAAGCCAACACCGATTACTGGGGCGGCGCGCCCGACATCGAGCGAGTGCATATAAAAGTCGTAACGGACAACAGCACGCGACAGGCAGAGTTGATGAGCGGCGAAGTTGATATGGCTTATAACGCGCAGTTCGATCCTGAAACGGTTCGCGCGCTCGGTCGGCGTAGCGATATGCAGGTGATGCTTGGCGATGGCGCGAACATAGGCTATCTCGGCGTGAACACCACTGCTGTTTCGCTGCTCGCAAATACGAAAATCCGGCAGGCCGTAGCCTGCGCCATAGACCGCGAAGTTATAATCCATCGCCTGCTCCGAGATCAGGCGCGCAAGGCGAACGCCATACTTCCGCCTGAGCACTGGGCTTATAACAATGACGTTCTGGTATACGATCACGACCCCGAACGCGCAAAGCAACTGCTCGATGAAGCCGGTTACACGGACCCTGACGGCGACGGGGGGCAATCGCGGCTACAGCTTTCCATAATCACTTCGACTACGCAGTTATCGCGCAACATCGCTTCGATAATGCAAGATCAGCTTCGACGCGTCGGCATAGAGCTTGATCTGCTGTCGCTTGAAACGGCGACTATGTTTGATCGTCTCGCAAAAGGGCAATACGATCTCTATTACCTGATCGGTCTTGGCTTCAACCAGAGCACAGACGTCTTTCAATTCGTCTATCATAGCCGTTATCAAAACCCGCAGTTCAACGAAACAATCGCGCGTTTACGCGCAACGAATGATCCGGCGCAGATGCAGCCGATGTTTGAGCAGATAGCTTCAAACCTCGCGCGCCACGAGTACTGTAGTTCCGAAGAAGTAGACCGGCTGGCACAGCAAGCGGCCTCGGCTGATGACCCGGTCACAAAGAAGCAATTGTATTTAAAGATCGCCGCGCTGCTTACAGACCGAGGCGGGCAGAATCGTATGCGTTACTGCAAGCCGCAGGTTGACCGGCTGATAGTCGAAGCGGAGCGGGCGAATGATCGCGCGGCGAAGATCGCTCTTTACACGCAGGTTCAAAAGATCGTCTCAGACGAACTGCCGCAGATATATTTATGGTATCCCGCAAACGTGTTAGTCGCGCGCGCGCGCGTCCGAAACATTCAACTTGATCCTTCCGGCTCGTGGTACTTCATTGCCAGGCTCACACTCGAAGAGTGATGAAGGGGTGAAAGGGTGAAAGAAGAAAATAACGGTATAACGGAGCGATCAGATTCTCACCCCATCACCCCATCACCCCATCACTTCTTCACAGGCATCTCGTCGAGCGCCGTCATCATCGGCTTTGTAAGCCTGTTGTCCGACATAAGCGGCGAGATGATTTATCCAATCCTGCCGATGTTTCTCAGAGACACTCTTCACGCGCCCGCGACAGTTGTCGGTCTGATCGAAGGAATAGCAATCGGCGTATCGAATGCCATCGGCGGAGTGTCAGGATGGATTTCTGATCGCATAGGCCGTCGCAAACCTATTGCGTTTGCGGGCTATGTGCTGACTGCCGTTGTGAGACCGGTGATGGCGGCGGCGCAGGTGTGGCCTGTCGTGCTCGGCGCGCGATTTGTAGAAAGATTCGGCAAAGGCATTCGCAACGCTCCGCGCGACGCGCTGCTGGCAGAGTCAACCGAGCCGCAGTATCGCGGGCGAGCGTTCGGATTCGAGCGCGCAATGGATTCGGCGGGCGCAGTGCTTGGGCCGCTCTTAGCGCTCGCGCTCGTGGGCTGGATGGGGCTTGGCGCGCGAAGCATTTTTCTGTTGTCGGCAGTACCTGCGATGCTTGCGGCGTTGTTGATACTGGCCGTTCGCGAAAGACCAGAACAGATCGTTGCGGGATCAAAAAAGCTGTCGCTCTCGCTTGCAGACACAACGCGCGAATACAAAAGATTGATCTTGATAGTGACTGTATTCGGGATAGCCAATTCCGCGAATGCGCTTCTGATTCTGCGGGCCGAAGACCTTGGACTTGCCAGTCAATGGACGATTCTCGCTTACGCTCTCTATAACCTGGTGTCAACGATTGCTGCGATGCCTGCCGGAGCAGCGAGCGACAAATTCGGGAGGCGTAATTTGTTAATCATTGGCTACGGAGTTTACGCTTTGAGTTATCTTGGATTCGCCGTTGCGGATTCCGCCTGGATGGTGTGGCCGTTGTTTGCGTTGTACGGGTTGTTCCCTGCTTTGACTGAAGGCGTGGCAAAAGCGATGGCCGTAGACACTGCAGGCCGAGCAGGTCGCGCAACTGCGATTGGCATTTTTGCGACCGTCAACGGTGTGACTCAGATAGCAGCAAGCTACATCGGCGGCGTGTTGTATGACAAAGTAAATCCGCAAGCGACCTTTTATTTCGGAGCCGCAATTTCAGCCATAGCCGTCGTCATGTTGTTCGCGCTTCTGCCTTCGCGCATTGGGGACGAGCGGGTATAATGAAGGGCAAGGACAACATAGATGACAACCATTACTATATTGCCTGAAAGTATCGAGAGCGACGAAATAACCTATCGCGCGATTGCCGGGGCAATACAATCCGAAGGGAAAACGGCAGGCGAGGCATTAGACGCGCTAACAAAACAATTGAGCGAAGATGAAAGCGGCATGCTGGTGATAGTACAAAACCTTAGACCAGATGTTTTTTTCACTGCCAAACAGCAACAGCAATTAATCAAACTTATGGCGCGTTGGCGAGAGGCGCGTGATAACAACAAGACATTGCCGCCTCAAGAGCAAGTCGAACTGCAAATGCTTGTGAATGCTGAATTGCGAGCAGCGGCGAAACGCGCTGAGTCTGCCATCTCTGAAATGAGCAAGTGAACCCACGCTACCCATCAGTCGCACAACGAGCCGCGCATCGATGCGAATATTGCCGCGCACCCGAAGCAATCCTCAACCTTCCTTTTGAGGTCGAACACATTACTCCTATATCACGAGGAGGAAATGATGACAGTACTAATTTGGCTTTAGCCTGCCGCGCCTGCAATCTTTACAAGTCTTATCACCTTACGGGAGTTGATGAGATGACGCAAAATGAAGTCCGTATTTTCCATCCGCGTCATGATAACTGGGAGAAGCATTTTCAAATAAACACTGAAACAGGCGCGATACAAGGGCTGACCGATATTGGACGCGCCTCTGTTATGCGATTGCAGATAAATAATCCCGCCCAGTCGCTGGCAAGGCTTCGTTGGATGCAATTGGGGTTGTTCCCTTAAATCCGGTTGCCCTCGCGCCTCGACACGGAAGATAATCCATCTGCGCTACAACTGCCGTATAAAATCTCAGACTATTTCAAAAGGAGATTATTATGCAAAGCACCATGCAGGATCATCCGCTGACGATCAATTTTTTATTCCAACACAGTCGCCGCGTTCACTCGGATAGCGAAGTGGTCACTTTCACGGGCGACACTTCGCGCCGCACAAGCTACGGCGAAGTCGCAGATCGCGCCGAACGATTGGCCGCCGCGCTTAAACGATTAGGCATTCGTGAAGGTGATCGCGTAGGGACTTTTTGCTGGAACACACAGGAGCACCTGGAAGCTTACTTCGCCATTCCATGCATGTCTGCGGTGCTTCACACGCTGAACCTGCGCCTGTTTCCAGAGCAACTCACCTACATAATCAATCACGCCGAAGATCGCGTGATAATCGTAGACGATTCGCTCGTGCCGCTGCTTGCGCGCGTTGCAAAGGATTTGAAAACCGTCGAGCGATACATAGTCGTGGGCGACGGCGATGCTTCACAGCTCGGCGACGTGCTTCGATACGAAGAACTGATCGAAGCGGAACAAACGGGCTTCGACTGGCCTGAAATAGAAGAACATTCCGCGGCGGCTATGTGCTACACGAGCGGCACGACGGGCAACCCTAAAGGCGTGGTCTACTCTCATCGCTCGACCTTTCTTCATTCGCTCGCCACCTGCGCTGGCTCAGTGTTCGCGCTCACAGAAGAGGACCGCATACTTCCAATCGTGCCGATGTTTCATGCAAATGCATGGGGGCTGCCTTATTCGGGATGGATGGCCGGGGCTGACTTCATAATGCCAAGCAGATTTCTTCAAGCGGAGTTTGTATGCAAATTGATAATGGCTGAACGCCCGACTTTCGCAGGCGCAGTGCCAACGATCTGGAATGATGTTCTGCGTTACACTGATACGAACCCGGTTGATTTTTCGTCGCTGCGCATGGTGATCTGCGGAGGGTCTGCCGTGCCGCGCTCGCTTATGGAAAGATTTCAGGATCGATTCGGAGTGCGAATCATTCAAGCATGGGGCATGACGGAAACAAGCCCGCTTGCGGCAGTCTCGTATCCTCCAAAAGGCTCTGCCGCCAGCGAAGAGTTCGACTGGCGAACAAAAAACGGTCGCGTCAAACCCGGCGTCGAGATTCGCATCACGGACGGCGATCAGGTCTTGCCGTGGGACAACAAAGCCGTGGGCGAGATCGAGATTCGTGGGCCGTGGATTACAGCAAGTTATTACGGCGACGACGCGCCTGAAAAATTTCACGACGGCTGGCTGCGAACGGGCGATGTTGGCTCGATTGATGAGAAGGGTTTCATTCAAATCACCGACCGCGCGAAAGATGTCATCAAATCGGGCGGCGAATGGATTTCAACCGTCGAGCTTGAAAATGCCATCATGGCTCACCCTGATGTAATCGAAGCCGCAGTGATCGGCGTGCCCGATGAAAAGTGGGACGAGCGCCCGCTCGCCTGCGTCGTCGTCAAGCAAGGCTCAGAAGCGACAGCAGAACAACTGCGCGCGTTTTTAGCAGAGCGAGTGGCGCGGTGGTGGTTGCCCGAACGATGGGCCTTCATCAACGAAGTGCCAAAGACGAGCGTTGGAAAATTCGATAAGAAAGTCCTTCGCGCGCGCCGCGAAAATAATGAACTTGAAATCGTCGAAGCAGGCGCGAAAGCTGCAGGCTGACAAACATAAATCCAATATGCCGAGGTGAGGATATGAGCAAATCCGTTGTGATGGCGGCGCTGATAACGGCGCTGGCAATAGGCGCAAAAGCGCAAGTCAGCCCGTCGCAGTCTTCGTCTCCTGTGCGACCTTTGCGGCCCGTGCACACTTATTCAATCGTCGCGCGCGACCCTGCTACGGGCGAGCTTGGCGTAGCGGTTCAATCGCACTGGTTTTCCGTAGGCACGGGCGTGCCGTGGGCCGAAGCAGGAGTCGGCGCGGTCGCCACTCAATCTTTTATTGATCCGAGCTACGGTAAGCTGGGGCTGGACTTGATGCGCGCGGGACGAAGCGCGCCCGACGCGCTCAAAGCATTGCTTGCCGGAGACGAAGCGCGCGACGTGCGACAGGTAGCGATGATTGATGCGCAGGGCCGCGTGATGGCGCACACGGGCGCTAAAGATATTCCTGCTGCCGGGCATAAGGTAGGCGAGAATTATTCTGTGCAGGCTAACCTGATGCTCAATGATAAAGTATGGCCTGCGATGGCGCAGGCGTTTGAAAACACGAAGGGCGATCTCGCCGAACGCATGATGGCTGCGCTCGAAGCAGGACAGGCGGCAGGCGGCGATATTCGCGGCAAACAATCTGCCGCGCTCATCGTTGTGACGGGCAAGCCTACGGGACGCCCCTGGGCAGACCGCCTATTTGATCTCAGAGTTGATGACAACGCCGAGCCTTTGAAAGAGTTGCGACGGCTGGTCAATTTGCAGAGAGCTTACAATCACATGAATGCGGGCGACCTGGCCGTCGAGCGAAAAGAGAACGAGAAGGCGCTTGAAGAATACGGAGCGGCTTCGCGCCTCGTGCCTGACAACGCGGAGATGGTTTACTGGCACGCCGTCGCGCTCGTCAACATGGGACGCGTAGACGAATCGCTCCCGCTCTTTCGTCGCGTGTTTGAAATGGACAAGAACTGGGCGACGTTAACGCCTCGGCTCATGAAAATCGGACTGATTGTGGACGATCAAAAAATCATTGATCGCATAGTCAAAGTCGCAAGCGACAAGTAAGATATAGTTTTAAGCCGCCGTTCGGATGGCGGCTTGTAAGTTAATAGTTAAAACTTAATGGAGAGTGCAAAATGTCTGGAAGCTGGGATGATCGCAAGAAAGCTCTTGAAGAAGATTACTTCCGTCGCAAAGAACAAGAGGCCGTTGATAAGATGCGCCAAAAACGAGAGGCCGAGCAGGCACGCGCCAATGCCATACATTGTCCAAAATGCGAAGGCACGCTCATGGAAATCACCCACGAGGATGTGCAGATTGATCGCTGCGACACGTGCAACGGCGTTTGGCTCGACGCGGGAGAACTGGAACGGCTCACCACGCGCGAAGAAGACGCAGGCTGGCTTGGTCGCCTGGTGCGCAGCGTTTCGGGCAAATGACGACTCGATCAATGGCGGGCTGATCGCTCTCAGCCCGCCATTGACTCCGCCTGCTTTTATCCACTCCTCTAACATCCGTCACATCTAAATTTCGCGCTTTCACTTTTCAATCAATTCCGCAAATCCGAATAAGGCAGGGCTGCCGTAGTAGTGGATGAATTCGGAGGAAGATAAAAAATGGAAAATGTAGAAAACATATACACAGAAGATCGTTCGCTTGGGTTCACAACACTTGTTTATTGCGCTGTGATGCTTGTGGCATTCGTCATAGGACTTTATGGACTGTTTTCACTGTTATCGCTTGCCGCAGACACCGTAGGGCGCAACGTTCAAGTCATAGGCTCGTTGCTTTAATTTCATCATCCACACGTCGAGTCGTTAGCAACTTTTCTATTACAAAATCGGTTGATCTAAATGGTAGGGGCAGGGCTCGTCCCTGCCCGGATTGCCGAAGGCAATGATTGATTTGAAATCTGCTTGATTATAATTCTGTAATCGCTGCGCGATCCGGGCAGGGACGAGCCCTCCCCCTACAGCTACTTTTCAACAATCTTGTACTCTACCGGGCTGAGGTTGAAAGTCGCCAAAGCGCGGTGCTAGACTTCCGGCATGAGTTCCCAACAAAGCGCGAGTCGCCCCGAAGCCAGAAACATTGCGTGGACTATTTCGCGCAGAGTCGGCATGGTCATAGTGCTTGCGCTCGCTTTTTTTATGAGCGCGACGATTACGATCTACACGCTATTTCGCATAGGCGATACGCGCGTGCCTGACGTGATTGGAAAGACAGAAGTCGAAGCGCAGAAGTTAGCCGAAAAGGCAGGGCTGAAGGTAAAGATCACGCGGCGCAATGACCAGTCTATTCCAACCGACACAGTAATAGAAACACGGCCCGGGCCGAATTCTTCGGTCAAAAAAGATTCCAACCTCACCATAATCGTCAGCAGCGGGCCTTCGCAGACAAAGAGCGAAAACAGAATCAACGAAGGATGGTTTCTAGATATGACTGGAAACCGGAAACTGGAAATCAAAAACTAGAGGCCGGAAAAGTCATGATTGAAATCGCCCCTTCGATACTTTCAGCCGACTTCGCCCGTCTCGGCGAAGACATTAAAGCAGCCGAACGCGGAGGCGCGGGATTGATTCATATGGATGTGATGGACGGCCATTTCGTGCCGAACATCACTATCGGCCCGCTCGTAGTCCGAGCAGCGCGGCGCGTGACAGACCTGCCGCTCGACTGTCATTTGATGATAACCGACCCCGACCGCTACATCGAAGAATTTGCGCGTGCAGGAGCCAACATGATTTCCGTTCATGTAGAGGCGGTTACGCATCTGCACAGAACGCTTTCGGCCATACGCCAGTTGGGTTGTCGGCCCGGCGTAGTACTTAACCCGGCTACGCCGCTCGTTGCGATTGAAGAAGCGTTGCAGTTTGTTGATTATGTGCTTGTCATGTCGGTAAATCCCGGGTTCGGCGGCCAGTCTTTCATAAGCACTTGCCTTGACAAGCTCAGTCGCCTGCAGGGTATGATTGATAGTCGCGGCCTCAACGTGCAAATAGAGGTAGATGGCGGAGTAGACATAAATAATATTGCCGAAGTTGTGCGTCACGGCGCTCGTTGGATAGTCGCAGGGTCGGCTGTATTCGGCAAAGGCGATGCGGAGCAAGCAACGCGTGCGCTGCGCCAGAAAGCGTT
>DATEKX010000500.1:0-16968 GCA_035277165.1 Blastocatellia bacterium
GTGTGCCAACCATGCTGTTTAGGCTGTCAAAATCAACAAAAACCACAGACACACACGCCGGGTATCCTTAACTCCTACCAATAGAATCAACGAAAACCAACGAAGCCCACTTAACAAACAAGCTACCCGACTGTTAAAGTCAAGTTCGGGTAAGGGCCAAGCCTGTTACCACTCGCGCCCTTCACCTGATTCATAATCTTTCAAACTGTCCACCGAAAGGAGACCCACCTATGAAGGTCTATGGCACTAAGGAGATCAGAAACATTGGCATTGTAGGTCACGGCCATGCGGGAAAGACTTCGCTCGTCTCGGCTATGCTGTTCGACACGGGCGCAACCAACCGCCTTGGCCGTGTAGATGAAGGCACTACCATTACCGATTATGATGAAGATGAGATTACTCGAAAACTTACTATTCATAGCTCTCTCGCTTACTGCGAGTGGAATCAGACGAAGATCAACATACTCGATACCCCCGGTTTTGCCGCATTCATACTCGATGCGAAAGCTGCTCTCAGCGCGTGCAGCGCGGCTCTGGTGCTGGTTGACGGCGTAAACGGCGTTGAGGTGCAAACCGAAAAAGGCTGGAGCTTTGCAGAGGAATTCGATCTGCCGCGCTTGCTGGTCGTGACGAAGATGGATCGCGAGCGAGCGAACTTCGATCAGGCAATCGAGAGCATTATAGAAGCTTTTGGTCGCGCAGCCGTCCCGCTTCAACTGCCCATCGGCAGCGAAACAAGCTTTCAAGGCGTTATAGACCTCGTTCACATGCGCGCTTATACATACGAGAAGGACGGCAGCGGCAAGCCGACCGAAGGCGATATACCGGCAGACCTCGTAGACGCGGCTCAAGCGGCGCGCGAAAAGATTATTGATGTGGTGGCTGAAAGCTCCGAAGAGTTGATGGAAAAATATTTCGCCGACGGCACGTTGAGCGATGAGGATTTGATCCCCGGCATCAAACAAGCAGTATGCGAACGCAGGATGTTTCCCATATTTACTGCTTCGGGCGTGGCTAATATCGGCATACAACCGCTGCTCAACGAGATAGTCGAGCTTGTGCCCGCGCCCGATGAGCTTGGCCCCGTCAAGGGACATCCCAACCCCGACAGCGATGAAATCATCGAGCGCGAAGTGAAAGATATAGCTCCGTTTTCGGCCTTTGTTTTTAAGACAATCGCTGACCCGTTCGCAGGCCGCATCAATGTTTTCAAGATCAATTCCGGCAATGTCAAATCAGATTCTACCGTTTACAATATCACCAAAAACACGCAGGAGCGGCTAGGCCCGCTGCACGTGGTTTTGGGCAAGTCGCTCGAAAAAATCCCCGAAGCCCACGCGGGCGACATCGTTGCCGTGACGAAGCTCAGAGAAACAACGACGGGCGATTCTTTCTGCGATAAAGCCAATCCCATCGCTTACGAGCCTGTGAAGTTTCCCACGCCTGCCATCGCATTCGCCATCGAGCCGAAATCGCGCAACGACGAAGATAAGCTTTCGCAAGCGATTCACAAAATGCTCGAAGAAGACATGGCGCTCAGATTCGACCGCGACCCGCAGACCAAAGAGTTTCTGCTTTCAGGCTCCGGCCAGACTCACATCGAAGTCGCTGTCAACAAATTGAAGAAGCGATACGGCGTCGAGGTCGCGCTTCATCCGCCGAAAGTGGCTTATCTGGAAACCTTCAAAGGCCGCGCCGAGATCGTAGGCCGCCACAAAAAACAGACTGGCGGGCGCGGCCAGTTCGGCGAAGCGACTTGCGTATTCGAGGGGTTGCCGCGCGGCGGCGGCTTCCAGTTCGTTGACAAGATTTTTGGCGGTTCTATCCCGCAGAACTGGCGACCTGCTGTAGAGAAGGGAATCAAAGACGCCGCCTCGCGAGGAGCCATAGCAGGCTACCCGATGATTGATTTCAAAGTCGAGTTGATTGACGGCAAGTTCCACCCCGTTGATTCAGATGACCTGTCCTTCCAGCTTGCAGGGCGTAAGGCTTTCCGTACGGCGATGGAAAAAGTCAAACCCGTATTGCTTGAGCCCGTGATGAACGTCGAGATCACCGCGCCGCAGGAATCATCAGGCGACATACTCGGCGACGTAAACTCTCGTCGAGGCCGCGTGCAGGGCATGGATACGAAAGGCAATCAGGCTGTGGTCAAAGCGCAGGTTCCACTTTCCGAGATGCTTTCGTATCAATCAACGCTCAATTCGATCACAGGCGCTCGCGGTTCTTACACTATGGAACTGGATCACTATGATGAAGTGCCCGCGCAGATCGCGCAGAAGATAGTTCAGAAGGCGCAAGAAGAGGGCCGCATCCGAGTGGCAGAAGAAGAATAAGCAAATTTGTAGGGGCAGGGCTTGTCCCTGCCCGGATGGTCGTAAGACCATGACCAGTCATCGCCTGTCGGCGATTCGGGCAACCACAAGGGTTGCCCCTACTTTTATGTCCATTCTCTTAATCTTCATTGATGGCGTAGGGCTTGGCACGCGCGGCGCTCACAATCCTCTTGATGGTTTGGGTTCGGAATTCTTCTCGATCTTTCAAGAAGAGAATTCGCAGTTGCCTTTCGATGGGAGGGTAGCTGTGACCGATGCGCGTCTGGGAATTGAAGGGCTGCCGCAGAGCGCGACGGGGCAGACGGCGATTCTCACAGGCGTTAATGCGCCGCAGTTGATAGGCCATCACTTGCACGGCTACCCATCCCCACGGCTCAAACAAACGCTGGCGGATCATTCGATTTACAAAAAACTCATGGCTTGCGGGAAATCTGTTACTTTCGCCAATGCCTACACGCGAAGTTATATCGAATCTCCGCCGCGCTTTATATCGGCCACGACTGTAGCTGCAATGTCTGCGGGAGTGCGGCTGCGAGTGCTCGAAGATTTGATCGAGGGCCAAGCTGTCAGTCACGATTTTACTAACCGATTCTTGATCGAGAGAGGGCTTCAGGTCAACGAATGCCAGCCTGAAGAAGCGGGCGCGAATCTGGCGCGATTGGCGGCCAGTCATGATTTCACGCTTTACGAACACTTCATCACAGATCGCATAGGCCACGAGCGAAACCGCTCGCTTGCCTATGCGATGGCGCGCGATCACATGCTTTTGCTGACTCGATTTGTCAGAGCCGCGCTCGAAGCCTCTGATCTCTCGCGACAAACCATCCTCATCACAAGCGACCACGGTAACATTGAAGATCATTCGACGCGCGGCCACACGCTCAATCCCGTAGCGACTCTCGCCTTCGGCCACTTGCGTGAACAGATCGCTTCACGCGTACAGGCTCTTACAGACATTACACCTGTAATAGTAGACCTCTTGCAAAGCGCTGCTTTAGGTCAGAGTCCCTCGTCAGTTTAAAGGGGCATTCTTATCTCGCTTCTCCCAAGCCGCGCGAGGCTCATACACCATCAATCGTTCTTTTGGGTTCGCAAGGAGGCTGCGGGCACATTGGCGGTGGATCGCCTTGATTAGGCAGCCAATAACTTTCCCTCTTGCCTTTGACTGCGGTGCGGTAGAATTTTTCCGCAGTCGTGTTGTCGGCCAGGAACTCGATTTCGAGCCGTTCCTTCACCTTCACCTCCGGGTCATTGCTCGACCAGAAAACGTCTCCATCCCTAACAAGCTGCAGCGACTCGCCCTTCCTGAGCTTGAAAGTAACATGAACGTTGTGCGCGACTAGTTTTTTAAGAAGCTTTCTTTCTTCGGGCATCACCAGGAATTCCCCGGTAGCCTGTTTGCTGAGTTTCTTGAAGTAACGCGGCTTGACCTGAGCGGGAGAGAAGAGGCCCGAATCGAAACGTATTGTGCAATCGAACTTTGAAAAATCAATGACAGGAAGGTCATCTTCGTCATAAATGTCCTTCAGATGAAGAATCTTTTCATGATAACCCTTCACGCTGTATACGCCATCCTTTTTGATCGTGCCATCGGCTTTTACATGGCGAACCTCAACCTTACATTTCTTGCCGAGGTTCATGGGATTTCTACACGGGACATCGGCTCCATCTGCTCTTACACATATGTCAGAGACACTTTTGCTCGACCCGAAATAACCGATTTCGGCGTAGTGCTCATCAGAGTCGTCGGGCATAGGTACAAAACACCCACTATCGAGAATTACCGTCGCTAGTATAGTCATAAGCTCTCCTTACATAGATATCTAACTTTCATAGATTATTGATTGGATGCAACCTTCGCTGTGATAATCGGTGCCAGACAAAGGGCGCAAAGAACGTCATCTCGCGGGAATGGAGATACCTGTCAGCCGTTCCCATAGTGCTAGTTGGATATTGCCTCTTTAGTCCCAGCAATGAATCGCTGAACTATTTTCAAACGCGAAAAGAATTTATGATTTGCGATTTGCGTCAATTATTGCTACCAACCATAATGAAAGGTGCCCAATAGTAAGGGTGCGGGTAAGAAGAGCCTTTAGCCATATTGCGTTGAGCATTGCGGAGCGCATCTCCCGCCTCAAAGTTCTTTGCCTTACGCTCTCGGTGAAAGTCAATCATCAATTCGGCAGTCGCCTGCGAGTCTACTGACCAGAGGCTTGCTATCACTGTTGGGACCTTGAGGGCCAAAAACGGTCGAACAAGGCTAACAATTCCTTCACCTCTGTAATACTGGCCTAACCCACTTTCGCAGGCTGATAATATCACTAATCGCGTTCTTGGCAAACTCATTCCGTAAATATCGTCGAGATAAAGCAATCCATTATTGTTGGGAGAGTAACCGTCTTCACCCTTTTGCGGCTCTGCCAACACCAGGGCCGCAAGCCATGGCGTCCTTTCTTCGACAAGGCAGTGCAGCGAAAGGTGTGCTATGTCGCAGTTTATCAAATTCGCGCGCACCTGAGCCGGAGTTGCCTTCTCTTTATTTAAGACAACACTTCCTTTATCGTAAAACTCAGCAGAGTCGGTTGCCTCGCGCTCGGCATCCATAAGCTCCTTAAGTTTTGGAAACTTTGCTTTATTGAATAGAGGATTCCCGACGGCGAGCATCTTCTCTGTGCTGCTTGTGCCTTTTCTGCGCGCTTCGTCCAAACATCGGACGAGCACAGATGCCGATGGCGCGTATGTCAGGCGATAAGAGTCAATAAAATATTTTCCCGATTCGTCAACCAGCGCGGCGAACGGCAGAAAGTGCAGCGTCTTGTCCGGCACTATGCACAATCGCTTGCCGTCGCCTAGCCGACTTTCAATCGGCCCGATCAGATAGCGATATAGTCCGCGAGCTTTTTCCGATAACTCATCGAGCGGCGCAATGCGCTTGATACCGGAAACATAATCTTGAACCATCTTATCAAGCATCCCCGTAGTAGCTTCAGACTGTGCCGACTCGAAACCCGAACGCGTCACTAGGTATATAAAAGTCCCTTTATTGGTCACAGAATATGTGACAAGTCTTAAATCATTCGGCAGCGCTTTCTGAACTTCCGTGAGCGTGAGCGGGTTCACCGAACGACTCGCGGGCGGATTGCCTGCCGCGATTTTATTCGGAAGCGCGGCGTCCTTGCTCTGCCCATTGGCACTCTGTTGGGGGGAATAGTGGTCGAGTAATGTGCGGGCGCGTGATTTTTCTGAGATATCAAACGCTTCCCGCTGGTTGGCTAACACTTTAGCGTTGAGCACTATCATGTCGTCGAAGACGCTCTGGCTGGCGTCGAGAAAAGCGCTTCTATCCTTCTGTTCGGTTATATTTTTTCGATAATCTTCGATCAACTCGGAAGCGCGGTTGAGGTCTGCGCGGGCTTTAGAATACTCTTTTGCCCGAGTGTAAACGGCTGCTCGCCCGCGCAGCACTGACAACCTCGGTATGATCTTCTCCTGGCTTCGCAATATGACGGCTTCCGCTTGTGAGTAATATTGCGCTGCCGATTCAAAGCTATTATGCTGCGCTGCTATTTCACCGGCCCGCATCAGCACGCGCGATTGGGTATTATAGGGGTTATCTGTTGAGTCAATTTTTGCAGCGTAATCAAACGCGCGCTTCATTCTTTCGTCAACCTCTTCGACCTGATTTTGCCGCATGCGCTCTACGGCTATAAAAGAGTCCGCTTGCGCTATGGTTTTATCATTATCTCCCTGTTCTGCGAAATTGAGCGCTTGTTGGGCGTATAGCAGCGCTAACGAAGTATTGCCGAGTATTCTGCAACCCTCTGCAATTTCCAGAGAATTACTGGCAAGCTCTCCGAATTGCGGAGCATAGGTAAAAAGCAGAGAAGTTGATTTGCGAAGACAGACCAACCCTGACTTGATGTCTCCCAGATGCCCGTAGGCATTCGCCATATATTGAAGAGCTTTAGATTCAATCAGAGGCGCGCCCTTAGCATGCTCTATTGACTGGTTGCAATACTTGATGGCTTGCGCATCCCGACTATCCCGCGAGTAGCTGTAGCCTAGTTGAGATTCAATCGACGACAGGCGATAAAGCCATTTATGACTATTAACCAAGTTTTTAGTCTGCTCCAGCTTGGCGGCGCAGGCCCCGTAATCCCCGAAGTAGGCATCGCAGAGCGCGAAACTATAGCTTGAAAGAAATTCAAATAAATAGTTTTGGCGGGAACCGAACGCATCCCTTAATTTTTCAAATGCAGCTTGTACCTCAAGACTATTTTTAGCCTCAAAGGCTTTAGAGTACTCGTTGAGTAATGTAATTTCGATCTGTCTTTCCTCACCCGACAGGCTGCTTAAATAAGAGGTGACATCAGTGATGGATGTATCACCGTACCCCGATGCGAATTCTTCTCCGATAAGCTTTAATCCGAGAAGAACCCTGTCGGCCTTGCTTTGATCTCCGGCGTCGATTGCTTTCAGGTACTCTAAAGAGTAAACACGGAAAGCCTGTTTGAGCAGCACTTCCAGATTCCGATTTATTAATTTTCTTGCTTCATCATTATTGCCATCCGCCACTGCCGTATCGAAAGCCTTGACCACCGCGGCTTGTTGTTCGATTGGTATGATAGGAGCAGACGTTTCCTCGTGCCGCCGCTTTATTTCGTCCATCCAACTGCGGTCGCGCTCGATGCTGAGAAGTTGGGAATAATCGGCGCTGGCTGCATCCCTTAAAAACAGCCGTTCGTAACAAAGCCCGCGATTGAACAATGCCTCAGCCATATTCGCATTCGATTCCAGCGCGAGGTTGAACTCGTCGAGCGCGCCCTCAAGATTGCCTTGCTGCATAAAGCATACGCCAAGGTCGTTATGAGGCTCGGCCTTTCCCGGCAACTCTGCAACCGCCCGTCGAAGATGCTTGAGCGCGTCCGCGCCTTTGCCGCCCTTGCTCACAAGCATCCGCCCATAGGCCAGTCGCGAATAAGGGTTGCTGTCATCGAAAGCGTTCTCGATCAACTCGGTCGCCTCATTAACTTCGGCTGTGTTGAAGGCGGGCGCGTCATTCTGGGCGGCATTGAATGCGCCGCCTTTGAATCCGCCCGAAAGCCTCGGCTCGATCATCCTTTGCTTGCTGAAAGCCTTGATCAGTAATCGAGGGCCGCGCTCTGAGGCAGGGCCTCGCCCCCAGTGGACGAGCAGGCCGATCAGCCCGATTGCAACTATCCCGGCCAACATAGATCCCAATTGTGCCCACGATATAAATACGCCTCGGCGTTTAGGAAATGCGGGAAGAGGGTTTTGTCTTGTTATTTCCATTATATAGAAACTCCTGGACTTTTGCGGGAGCTATATATATCACACATTCCTGCGCAGCAAAACAAAAATCAACACAGGACTCTGGTAAAGACGAAATCGTGAAAAAAAACAGTTGGGTGTTAGAAAAGTGCAAAGCTATGGCTTCGTTTCCATTCGGGTTATCGAACTCATTGCAGGTTGACACCGGATGCGCGGGTGAATTACGTTTTTTGTCTACTCAGACCGAATGGAAATCCATTATGAACAAAAACAGACTTAGATCGCTCGCTTCTTTCCTGGCGCTTGTTTGCCTGTTGTTGAGTTCGTTTCCCGCAGCCGGGCTTGCTCAAAGACAGACGCAGTCGCGCGCACGGTCGCGCGCGAAGCTTGCAGTGGTGATTATGATTGACCAGTTCCGCTATGACTTCATAGAGCGTTTCTGGGATTTGTATGGCAACGATGGATTTCGCCGACTCGTAAGCGATGGAGCGTTCTTCACTAACGCCAATTTCGATTACGTGCCGACGGTCACGGCAGCGGGCCACGCCGCAGTCCATACGGGTTCAATACCCGCGATCAACGGCGTTAATGGCAATGTCATAGTTGATCGCGAGACGGGCGGCCTTATCGCGCTCGTGGCAGATAAAGAATCTCGTCTGGTCACGAATGCGGGAGTGAGCGAGAAAGCCATTTCGGCAAGTCCTCGCACTTTGATAGGCACGACAATCGGAGATCAGATTCGCCTGTCGAACAATTTTCAATCGAAGGTAGTCTCTATGTCTCAAAAAGACCGCGCGGCAGTCTTGCCCGGCGGCAAGCGACCGAACGGGGCTTTCTGGTTCGACGCCTCCAGCGGCGGCACTTTTGTGTCGAGCGACTATTACGGAAAAGAACTGCCCGCGTGGGTCAGGCAGTTCAACACCAGCGTGCGGCCCGACAAATACTTCGGCGCAAAATGGGAACGAGCCTTGCCCGCAGAAGCTTATCGCCGCGCAATGGCTGACTACCTGCCCGAGCAAGGGCGTCCGGCAGGTCAGAAAGGGTTCCCCTACACGATAACGGGCGGAGAAGATAAACCAGGCCAGAGGTTCTATCGTATGTTCGAGTACACTCCGTTCGTGTTGGAGTATCTCGAAAACTTTGCGAAGGCCGCGATTGAAGGGGAATCGCTCGGCGCAGACCAGCACACGGATTTGCTGGCGATCAGTTTTTCGGCCACTGATCTCGTGGGTCACGCTTATGGCCCCGACAGTCAGGAAGTCGAAGACATGTACATCCGGCTCGACCGCGTACTTGCAGACTTTCTCACTTACCTCGACCGGCGAATCGGACTTGCGAACATAACTATTGCGATGACGGCAGACCACGGCGTCGCGCCTATTCCGAAGCGAATGGAGATGCTAGGATTAGACGCGATAACCATCGAACGGAAAAAACTCGATGAAGCCGTGAATCAGGCTCTGCAAGCCCGTTTCGGGGGGGATAAGTGGGTGCTGACTTTCGCAAATGAGCAGTTGTATCTGAACCGCAAGCTTATGGAAGAGAGGAAGGCCGACCCTGCGGAAGTCGAGCGCGTAGCAGGCGAAGCGGCGCTGACGGTCAAAGGCATTGCTAATTATTTCACGCGCACGCAGATCATCGAAGGGCGCATGCCTGCGGGCGCTTTGTCGCGCCGCGTGATGAACGGTTTTTACCGCGAACGCGCGGGCGACGTATGGATTATCACAAAGCCGTTTTCATTTATGTCTGAAGGGATAGGCACCACGCACGGCTCGCCATACAGTTACGACACGCATGTTCCGGTCATCTTCTTTGGCGCGGGTGTACGCGCGGGTCGTTATTATAATGAATGTTCGCCCTCAGATATTGCTCCGACTATTGCCGCGATGCTCGGAGTCGAACCGCCTTCGGGCAGCGTGGGCCGTGTGCTGGTCGAGGCGATTGCCAACAGCAATCAAAAGCAGGACATCGGTCAGCGTTAGTTTGATGAGCAAGGGAGTTGGTTAATGGAAGCAAGTAATTCTCGGACATGGAATTTCAGTCTGTTTTTGGCGGTCGTTCTCGTTTGTTTTGCAACTATCGCTGAAGCCGGTCAAACCACAAGGCAGCGCAAGAGAGAAGTAAAGCCGCAACCTCCTGTTGACGAATCCGCGCAAAGGCTCTCGCCGAGCGAGGCTTTAGAGCGCGCTCGTACCGCAACGTCGCAGCAAGAACGAATCACACTGCTTGAAAAATTCATCGCTGCTAACAGCGGGACGCCGCTCGAAGTCGAAGCGCGCGAATCTTTGATGCGCGAATATGCGCTCAAAGGCGAACAGATGCTCAGGGAGGCGAACCCGCAAGCGGCTGCTCAAGCATTCAAATCCGCTTTCCGCGCTGCGCCTGCCATCATAAGCGATAAGATTTTCGGCCAGTACATTTTTCCGCTGCCGGTTGCGATGAATGCATTCGGTTTTCGAGTCGAGTCTGCCGATTTGATGCTTTCATTCGAGGGCCGCTTCAAAGATGAGCCGAACCGTTTGGTCGAGATAGGGTTCTTCTACGTTCAAATCGAAGCGCCGTTTGAAGCCGTGCGCGTGCTTGAGCGAGCCGTGCAGTTAGCTCCGCAAGACCATCGCGCGCACAACAGCCTCGGCACGGCTTACCTCATCAATCTGAGGCTTGATGACGCTGTAGCTGAATTCAAACGCGCAGTGGAACTTGACGGCGCGGACGAATACGCAAATCTGAATCTGGGAAATCTCGCGCGCGCCAGCAGCGATTTTGAGCAAGCGGTTAAATATTATCGTCGCCAGATTGCGCTCAAAAAAGATGATGCAGAGGCTCGCGGCGGATTAGCAATTGCTCTTCTTGCTCTGGGCCGCGACGAAGAAGCCGAGCCTGAGATAAAACGCGCACTTGAGCTTGCGCCAGCAGATTATCGATTTATGACTCAGCTTGCATATTTCTTCACGACTCGCAAAAAGGTGGCGCTTGCAAGACCGCTCATCGAACAAGCTCTGAAAATAGAGCCGCGTTATGGATGGGGATTCATCGTTAAAGCCAACATTGATTTGATGGACGGGAAATATGGCGACGCGTTGGGGACGCTGATAAGCGCGCAGGCTCATGCGGGATTCTCGACGCTTTCGTTCGAGCTGGTTAAAACATTGATGGTTCTGGACGGTTACGAGCAGGCGATTGAAGTGATGAGTAAAGCGTTCAAGGTGAACGAGGCAGGCGAGTTTGAAACGATGCTTGGCGGAGCCGTCAAAGCAAGATCGCAAAGGCTGGATATCCTGCTTGAGCGCGAGCGGCAGGCCGCTCTGTTCTTAAATGAACACCCTACGACGACCTTGCAGTATCGCCTCGCCGAAGCTCTTGGAAGGATTAATTACTATTCGACTACTGCGATAGCCGGGCGGAAACCGAGCCCGCGCCGCCGCGCTCCAAAGGCGACCGATCAGGATGAATTGAAGACGGCGACTCGGCCACGGCGCGCCAGCGACAATGCGACACCTTTGAATGCGGAACTTTCTGCCGGAAGCGATGCGGGCTTGCCGGGCATGACGGAGTTGCTGCGCGCCATCACTACTTTTACGACGTTGGACGATGGACGCCAGCCGTTTCGCATGGTGTGGGTCTCGCGCAAGCTGACTGACAACGGCATCGCGCTCGACGCCGCCGAGCAACTGGCAAGGCGAGCAATCTCGATGGCGGAAGCTGCGACAGAACCCGCAGGCTCAATGCGCGACGCTCCGCTGCTTGACCGCGAAGGTCGCCGCGCGGTGTTTCTGGGTCGCGCTTACGATGCGCTCGGATGGGTGCAGTTGAAAAAAGGAGATGAGCGCGGCGCTGTCGAAAGCCTGTCGAAGTCGGTCACCTATTACCCGGAGAGCGGAGAGCGAAAAGCCGCGCTCTGGCACCTTGCAGTCGCAACGCAGGAAGCAGGCAACGAGCGGCAGGCGCTTGATCTATACATCGCAAGCTACGATCCGGGCCAGCCTATATCATCCGTTCGCCGCGCGCAGATCGAAGCTCTCTACAAGAAGTTGAACGGCTCGCTCTCTGGCCTGAACGATAAGCTCAAGCAGCCATAAAAGAATGGGTGAAGGGGTGAAAGGGTGAGGAGGTGAGAGGCGAGACAGCGCCACAGTTTTTCACCCCACCACCCTTTCACCCCCTCCCCCTTTCTTATTTTATGATCGGTTCTCTCATCATTGATAAACCCGAAGGAATGACATCGCACGATGTCGTTGCGCGAGTTCGCCGCGCTGCCGCAACTCGCCGCGTAGGTCACGCAGGCACGCTCGACCCCTTTGCCACAGGTGTGCTCGTCGTCTGCATTGGCAGCGCTACGCGACTGGTTCAATTTCTCGTAGGACTCGATAAAGAATACACTGCCACTGTCAGGCTAGGTTATGCGACCGACACTCAGGACCTGACCGGAAAACCGATCACGCCTCTTCAATCATCGAATGAAGTGAGCCTCGATAATGTAATAAGCGTGCTGAATGATTTCACAGGCGCGCAATTGCAAATGCCTCCTATGTTTTCTGCAAAGAAGATTGCAGGCGAACGATTGTACCGGGCGGCGCGCAAAGGTCGCGAAGTCGAACGCCCTGCTTTGCCGATCACTGTCTACTCGATTGAGCTTCAATCGTTGTTTGACATGGGCGAAGACGGCGCACGCGATTTTGTGATCCGAGTGCGATCTTCGTCGGGGACTTACGTAAGGACAATTGCCCATGACATTGGCGCAAAGCTCGGCGTGGGAGCACACCTTCGAGCGCTGCGACGCACAGCAGTCGGACATTTCAAACTGGAGAGGGCTTTGACACTGGACGAGTTGGAATTTAAAGGGCGCGAGGGCGGCATCGAAGGATTATTGACCAGTCCATCCGACACGCTTGCTCACCTGCCGCTTGCGCGACTCGATGAAGATGGCGTCAGGCGCGTGATGAACGGTCGAGAAGTTCAGCCGCCGGTCGAAGGGGTTGATCTGAATCAAAGCGATCAATTGCCCGTGCGATTGTGCGATAAATCGGGCGAACTCGTTGCCGTAGGAGATTATGATTCAAGGCTTGAGGTCATTAAGCCGCGCGTGGTGCTTGCGGCTGTAAACTAGAGAAGAACCCGGCGCTTGCATACGTGTGCTATAATGCTCGCGAAAGAGCTTGGTAGGAGATAGATCCTTGAAATAGAACTTGTTAGACAGATGCTTCGCTTTGGTTTATCGAGTTTAAGCGTGCATCCAGTCGAGCCAGTATCAGCCGGAATCGTCCTCCGGTTGATGTAAGACTGAGTGTCGTCTTGACTCTCGCAGATGATGAGCCTCTGAAGCCGTCAAAGCATGTCAGTTAGCAGGAACGGTTTCGCAATTTCATGATCGGGCGCGGGCGCTTTTGAAAGTGTTTGCAGCGCGCTTGCTCGATTCGGAGGTGAGAAATGGGAGAGAATAAGTTTAACATAAGCGATCTACTCGAGACGCATCGCCGCGACCGCGAGCGGCTGGCCTGGGAAGGCACCTTCCGAGATTATTTTGAACTGATAATGCAAAATCCCAGCGTGTCGAAACTGTCGCACGCGCGCGTTTGTGACATGGTGCTGAACTCCGGCGTCGAGAAGATCAACGAAGGGTCGCGCGACGAAATCATAAAATATAACTTCTTCAGTGATGAGTTGTTCGGCATCGAAGGCCCTATTTCAAAAATAGTTGAATATTTCAAATCCGCAGGTCAGCGCCTCGAAGTCCGCAAGCGAATACTGCTTTTGATGGGGCCTGTCGGAGGCGGCAAATCCACTATTGTTACAATGCTCAAACGCGGCTTGGAGCGTTGGTCGCGCACGGACAACGGCGCAGTCTATGCCATCAAAGACTGCCCGATGCACGAAGAAGCATTACACCTGATCCCGCCCGAGCTTCGCCCCGAAATCGAACGCCACTATGGCATTTATATCGAAGGCGAGCTTTGCCCGCAGTGCCGCTATAACCTCGAACACGTTTACCGAGGGCGACACGAAGACGTGTTAGTCCACCGCATAGTCTTTTCTGAAAAAGACCGAATAGGCATAGGCACGTTCGCGCCGTCAGACCCGAAATCGCAAGACTTGACTGAACTGACAGGCTCTATTGATCTTTCGACCATAGGAGAAGTCGGAGTCGAATCAGACCCGCGCGCCTATCGATTCGATGGAGAACTCAACATCGCCAATCGCGGGCTGATGGAGTTCATCGAAATGTTGAAGGTGGACGAGAAGTTTCTTTATAGCCTTTTGACGCTGTCGCAGGAGCAGAGCATAAAGACTGGCCGGTTCGCGATGATCTACGCGGACGAAGCAATCATATCGCACACGAACGAGAACGAATACAGCGCATTTGTCTCTAATCGCAAGAGCGAAGCTTTACAAGACCGAATCATAATGATCAAGGTTCCGTATAACCTGAAAGCTTCACAGGAAGAGCGAATTTACGACAAGCTGCTCAAGCAGTCAGAGGCCATGCGCAACATTCACATCGCGCCGAATACTTTGAAGGTCGCGGCGATGTTTGCCGTGATGACGCGGCTCGAAGAACCTAAGAAGGCGAGCATAGACATCGTCAAGAAGATGAAGCTTTACGACGGCGAAGATGTCGAAGGCTTCAAATCGAAAGATGTGCGCGAGTTGCAGGAAGACACTGTGCGCGAAGGCATGGACGGCATAAGCCCTCGCTATATCATCAACCGTTTGTCGGGCGCTCTGGTGCGCGACAACATCACCTGCATCAATCCGATTGATGCGCTCCGAGCCATCAAAGACGGCTTCGAGCAGCACACGGGTATTTCAACCGAGCAACGCGCGCGCTACCTGAATCTGATCGCTGTCGCGCGCAGCGAGTACGACAACATAGGAAAGAACGATGTGCAGCGGGCGTTCGTCTACTCGTTCGAGGAGATGGCCAAGGGGCTGTGCGACAACTATCTGGACAACGTCGAAGCCTATTGCAACAAAGAGAGGCTGAAAGACCCGATAACGGAAGAAGAGCTTGACCCTGACGAAAAGCTCATGCGCTCGATTGAAGAACAGATCGGCATCAGCGAGAACGCGAAGAACACTTTCCGGCAAGAAATTTTGATAAGAATTTCGAGCCACGCTCGCAAAGGCAAGGCGTTCGAGTATCGCTCGCACGAGCGATTGAAAGAAGCCATCGAGAAGAAGATATTCTCAGACCTCAAGGACGTGGTGAAGATAACCACTTCGGCCAAGACGCCGGACGCGGATCAGCTTCGCCGCATCAACGAAGTCATAGATCGTCTTGTGACCGAGCACGGCTATTGCACAGTATGCGCGAACGAACTGCTCACCTACGTCGGCACGCTGCTTTCGCGTTGAGAGCGCGGGCGCGAGCAAGTCAGGATTTCGTCGAGCCCGCACAGCCTTTCAGGGAGTGCGGGCATTATTATAGGAAGATAGTATGTCAGTCCAACGAAATGATTGGTCATTGCAGCGCAAAGGTCAGATAGACCAGGAGCGACACAAAGAGCGTGTGCGCGAAGCGATAAAGAAAAATCTCGGCTCGATTGTGTCGAACGAATCAATAATTCTTTCTGACGGCAAGCGTCTGGTTAAAGTGCCGATTCGCTCGCTCGACGAATACAAGTTCCGATTCGATTATCGCAAAAAGAAGCACGTCGGGACGGGCGACGGCAATACTAAGGTCGGCGATGTGATTGCGCGCGAAGGGCAACAGGGGCAGGGAAGCGGGCAGGGGCAAGGCGGCGATCAGCCGGGTCAGGAGTATTACGAGGCCGAAGTTGACATAGACGAGATTGCAAAGCTGATCTTTGAAGATTTGCACTTGCCTTACCTCGAAGACAAAGCGAAGCAGGCAGTTCAATCCAAAACGACGAAGTTCACAGAGATACGTCGCTCAGGAATACTCTCGAACCTCGATAAACGCCGCAGTATAGTTGAGAACATCAAACGGACTGCCCGCGAAACGGGCAACGCCCGGATGGGGCGCTTCAAAAAAGAAGACCTCAGATACAAGACCTGGGAAGAGCAGATCAAATACGAATCCAACGCCGTCGTCATTGCCATGATGGACGTTTCGGGGAGCATGGGCGAATTCAAAAAGTATATCGCCCGGTCGTTTTATTTCTGGATGGTTCGATTCCTCAAGACCAAATACGATCAGGTCAAAATAGTATTCATCAGCCATCACACCGAAGCCAAAGAGGTGACCGAAGACCAGTTCTTTACACAGGGCGAATCGGGCGGCACTGTCGTATCGTCGGCTTACAAACTGGCGCTCGACACAATCGCCGAACAGTATCCGCCGAGGGATTGGAACATCTATCCTTTTCACTTCTCAGACGGCGACAATTATTATTCGGACAACGACGAAGCTGTCCGGCTGGCCGACGAACTGATAGCGACCTGCAATCTGTTCGGCTACGGCGAGATTGGCGAAGAAGGCGCGTCGAGCTATCGCCGCTCATCGGGCGCGCTGCTTTCGATCTTTAATGACAGGCTGAAGAATCAGGAGCGTTTCGTCGGCGTGCGAATTGATGACAAGGAAGATGTCTATCCCGCGCTCAAAGAATTCTTTGGTAAACGCGGCGACCAGTCATAACGATCTGGACTACAGGAGTCTCATGATTGACAGGGAAGTAAAAGAACTGGAAGAAGCGATAGAGCAAATCTGGGAGATTGCTACGGTGAAGTTCGGGCTCGACCCGTTTCCCGTGCGGTTTGAAATCGTTCCGGCGTCGGTCATGTACGAAGTCGGCTCTTATGCCTTGCCCGGTCGCTACTCGCACTGGACTTTCGGCAAAGCCTATCATCGCATGAAGATGATGTACGACTTCGGGCTGTCGAAGATTTATGAAGTCGTCATCAACGCGAATCCGTCGTATGCATTCCTGCTCGAAACCAATTCGCCGATTCAAAACAAGATGGTCATAGCTCACGTGCTCGGACACGTGGACTTCTTCAAAAACAACGTCTACTTTTCGCAGACCAACCGGCGAATGGTAGACGAGGCAGCCCGGCATGCGCGCCGCATGGGTGAATACGAATTCAAATATGGCCACAAGGTAGTCGAAGAATTACTCGACGCGGTTCTTTCAATCGAAGAGCATATTGACCCGAATCTCTTTATCAAAAAAGATTCGCGCGACGAGAATAAAAAAAATAAAGATGAGAATAAGAGGCGGCGCGAAGGGCGCTATGATGACCTGCTCTCCCAGGATGAAAAGGAGTTCCAGAACGCAGGCGATAAAGACACGGACGATGACTCAAAAAGTCGCTCTCGGTTGGAAGTGCCTGAAAAAGACATAGTCTATTTCATAATGAAAAATTCGCCGATGCTGGAAGA
>DATEKX010000501.1:0-4658 GCA_035277165.1 Blastocatellia bacterium
TGCCCTTGCTTGAATATGTCATCATTGCTTCGACAACCTGTTCTGAGCGATCATTCTAAGCCTATCTTCTGAGGTCTTCTTCTTTTCGTTGTAACCTCGCTCGCCAAAGGGCTGTAATTTACCGAGCCAGAATTCTTCCAGGAAAGCTAACTCTTCGCGATAGTCCTTCTCTGAAGATGCGTTTGGCGTGAGTTCATCCAGCACTTCGAAGACAAAGTTTTCAGCGCCGAATTCTTTCCATTCCGACTGAAGTGCTTTGTTTTTGTGACCCCCCATTTTCAACTGAAATTTATTGCTGTTGAGAATGCCATCAAGATTAAGAGCCGTTCCAACCAGTACTTTATCATTGATGAGATTGCGTATTTGATAGACTCCCATCTTCGGAGGATTTTGCTTGTACTCTTTTACCAACTCTTTTTTCTTGTTATTCATCTTTGCTCCTCGTCAAAATACATTGGTTTAAAACATAGCGCCAACCCTGCTAAGAACATGCCTGCTCCAATCGTTGCAGGAAGCAAGTGTGTGAAATCTGTATATCCAACCAATGGATGTATGCCTATCGCCGTTGAAAAACCTGCGACCCCTGATAAAAATAATGCTTGCCACAAACTTCGCGAAGGCGTGCCGCACCATACGCAAAACAACACGGCGATGCCGCAGGTCGCTATGCCTCCGCCAAAACCGCTGCGGTCGTGAGCTATCAGTGGTATCAACTTCGGATTCGCTGCCCGTAACTGGTCGGGCGTTACGCCCATGAAAGTCAAATCTTGCGGAACAAATACGCTGGTCATCCCAACAACCATGATTGTAAGCCCGCCCATGATCATTCCTATGGCTGTCGCAAGTAATAAAGCTCGCCCGATGCCGAACCTTGATGTCCATCGAACGCTCACTGATGGTTTGAAGAGAGACCGGATGCTTGCTGGCTTAGGCAGAGCGCGATAGCTCAGAACCAGCCCCGCAATAAAGCAAGGCAAAAGAAAGAGAGTTGCCGTTCCATGCCACGTATCAAGATAGCCATAACCAAGATAAGTTAGAAAACTCCCGAATCCTAATAGCCCGGTAACAATAAACAACCACCACGCCCATTGTTCTGCGCGGCGAAGAGGGAACTCGGCCAGCCATAAATAAAGTAAACCGATTGCTATCAACGAGCCTCCAAAAGCTACCCTATCGTGAATCATGAAATGAACGACCCGGCATTCATTGATCGCGCAAAGTTGATCTGCGGTCATACCTAAAAATGCGATGTCGTGTGGTAAGAAATGAGCAGTCGCTGATAAAAACAGAGCAAACCCGCCCGAGAAAATAAGGCAAATTCCTGTTAAGGTCAGCAACGGGCGACCGTCCCCGCTCAACGCTTGAAAGAATCCTCTTGAATCTTTATCAGCTTCATTCATATCGGCCTGCTTATTAATTGCGCTTTGTGTTTTCTATGCCAATATAACAATAAAGCTTGGGCTTCGACAGGTATCTAATTTGTGGCAGGACTTTCAGGTAGTTGTGGCGCGGATAGCAAAATATTATTTGCTATCCGCGCCGGAAATTTATTCAAACGTTAGAGTCAGAAAGATGAGCTGCCCGCCGCGCACAACTTCCAGCAGGTACTCGCCTTTATTAAGCGACTTGACTGCCTGCGCGAGGTCTTCGACCGTTTTGATCTCAGTGCGATGTATGCGTTGAATCACGTCGCCGTGTTGAACTCCCGCATCGGCAGCGGGGCTACCCGGATCAACAGAAACAACCAGCACGCCGAAAGCAGACTTTAATTTCATTCGCTCTGCCGTGTCAGGGGTGACGGTCTGCGCTTTTATGCCAAGACCTCCCTGCACGACAGTCCCGCCATCTCCTTGATCCTGATCCTGCGGTATTACGCGGACGTTGGCGCTTGCGGGTCGCTCTGCAAGCTCGACCGTCACGGACTGTTGTTTGCCGTCGCGTATAAAGTCTACGCGCGCGCTGCTGCCAACCGGAGTCGCCGCGACAGTTTCAGTCAACTCTCTCGGCAGCTTTACTGTCTTGCCATTGAAAGCTGTAATGACATCTCGGCCTTTAATACCGGCTTTTCCCGCAGGGCTGTTCAGGTCGGGCACCTGACTTACGAATACGCCGCTGCCCGGCTCAAGGTTGAGCGCGCCAGCTTTAGCCGCATCAAGCTCTCCTACGATAACGCCCAGATAGCCGCGACTGACCCTGCCGCCTCTGACCAGCGTTTCAAAAACTTTGCGCGCTTCATTCGAGGCGATTGCAAAGCCGATGCCGATGTTGCCTCTGCTGAAATCGCCTCCCGTCAATATCATCGTGTTGATGCCGATCACTTCGCCGGACATATCTACCAGCGGGCCGCCTGAATTGCCCGGATTGATCGAAGCATCGGTTTGAATGTAATGATTGAATTGCGAGTCGCGCAACTCTCGACCCGTCGCGCTTACTATGCCCGCCGTCAATGTCTGCTGAAGCCCGAAGGGGCTTCCCAGCGCAAGCACCCAATCGCCTTGCTGCACTTTGTCGGATTCACCAAGCACTGCGATTGGCAGTCCGCTTACATCAATCTTGATGACGGCAATGTCTGTCTCTGTATCCGTGCCTACGATGTCGGCTTTGTACTTTCGCCCATCTGCGAGCGTCACGTTGATTTTTGTAGCATTATTCACAACGTGATTATTAGTTAATATGTATCCGTTTTCGGTCACGATGAAGCCGGAGCCAGCGCCCTCGCGCCTTCGAGGCCCGCCCGGACCGGGCAGAGGAAACCCGAATGGCGAATCATCATTCGATTTCTCGTCAACACGCTCGACTACGTTTATGAACACCACAGCGTCTTTGACGTTCCTGACCACTTCGCGAAAAGATTTTGAGAGTTCAGCAGGCGAAGGCTGCTCGTTGGTAGAAATAGCGCGCGAAGGTGGAAGCTCTGGAACATTGCCGCCACTGCGATGATTTTTTGCTTGAATGATGGCTACTATGACGACCGCCCCTGCTATTGTGAGAACAACAGCGAGCCAGCCCCAGATGCTCCTTCGCTGTTTGGGAGCCAGCACTGTGACCTGAGGGTTTAACGGCTGAGTGTATCTTGGATCTTCCTGAGGGTTTGTTGGTTGAGTGTATCTTGGATCTTCCTGAATGTGTTGCATACTCCATCCTTTCGCATTCACGAATAGTCTGGAAAAAGATTAGCGAACTTGTGAGCTTGTGCGCAACTTTGATTCTTCAGGAGTGAACCCGGTAAGTCTGCTGGCAGGACATAACAGAAAGTATTCCTCAACCAACAACCCGCGAAGCGGGTGTCAGACCGTAGCCCATATCGTCAGATATGGGTATACGGGCGATAGACTCTACACAAGCCCGCCTAGCGGGCGACAGACATCATTAACTACTACTCTGTCGCACGCTTTGCGGGCTTAATGCTATGGACTTATGTTAACCCACATCTGAGGATGTGGGCTTTATGCTTTAGCCCGCTAGGCGGGCTGCTATCAAATCGCTGCCGCATTTCAAAATCAAAACATCTGGCCGGGCATTCTGCGCGACCGCGTCAGGCCATAAGATTTGAGCTGGCGATAGAGCGTGCTGGGCGAGATGCCTAAAATCTCAGACGCGCGACCTTGATGCCAGCCCGTTTGTTCGAGCACAGTCAATATCTGCTTGCGCCTCATCTCGTCGAGGCTTCCTGCGCCCAGGTCTTCTTCGCCTAACATTGCCGCCATGCTCGTGCGCTCTGTGCGGAGTTCGAGCGGTAAATCCTCGGGCAATATCTCATCGCACGAAGCGAGAATCACTGCGCGCTCCATGACGTTTCTCAACTCGCGCACGTTGCCGGGCCAGTGATAACTCACGAGTATCTGCATGGCTTCTGCGCTCAACCGCATGTCTCTTCCTCCGCTCGTTCGCGCCAGGAAATGCTCCGCCAGTGACGGTATATCTTCGGGCCTTTCTCTTAGTGGCGGAAGCTTCACTGTAAAGTTGTTTATGCGGAAGAGCAGGTCCGAGCGAAACTTTCCTTCCGCGACGTATTCATCGAGATTGCGATTGGTCGCTGCGATGATTCTGACATCAACCTCTACCTTCTTCGTGCCGCCGACTCTGTAGAACGATTGAGTCTCCAGCACACGCAGCAGCTTCGATTGCAGCGTCATGTTCATTTCGCCTATCTCATCCAGGAACAGCGTGCCGCCGTGAGCGATTTCAAGCAATCCGAGCTTGCGCTTGCGCGCGCCCGTGAATGCGCCCATCTCGTAGCCGAACAGTTCCGATTCGAGCAGCGTCTCTTGAATCGCCGCGCAGCTTATGTCTATGAAAGAGCCGCCGCTGCGCTGCGAAAAGCAGTGAATTGTGTTCGCCACAAGCTCTTTGCCTGTGCCCGATTCGCCCGTTACCAACACGATTGCATTCGACGCGGCCACTTTACGGACCAGCGACAAAATGTCGAGCATCTTCTGACTGCGCACTATGATGTCGGGCGCTTTCTCTTTGTAGTTCAACTGCGACCGCAGTATAAGATTTTCGCGCCGCAACTGCCGCTTCTCGTAAGCCTTGTTCAAGATCGCTTCAAGCTCTTGAATATGGCAGGGCTTCGTCAGGTAGTCGTAAGCGCCGAGCTTCATCGCTTGAAGCGCGGTCTCGACCGTCGCGTGGCCCGTCATCATCAGGACTTCCGG
>DATEKX010000502.1:0-20329 GCA_035277165.1 Blastocatellia bacterium
TTCTGTTTTCTGTTTTCTGTTTTCTGCCCGCCCGTTTTCGGGCAAGGCAACTGGGAAGCGAACGGCCCGCCGAAGGCCGTGCCGCCGTCTAGCGGCAAGCCCAAGATGCTTGAGAATGTCGGCATTGATCAGCGCCTCAACGAGCAGTTGCCGCTCGATATAACGCTGCGCGATGAAAGCGGGCAGGAGGTGAAGCTCGGCGATTACTTTGGCTCGAAGCCCGTCATGCTTTCGCTGGTCTACTATAGCTGCCCGCAACTTTGCAATCAGGTGTTGAACGGACTCACAAGCAGTTTGAAGACGCTTACGGCCTTCGACATCGGCAAAGAGTTCAACGTTGTGACTGTCAGCTTTGACCCGCGCGAAACCCCTCAGCTTGCGAGCGAAAAGAAAAAGACTTACATAGACTGGTACAAACGAGCGGGCGCTGCGGAAGGGTGGCATTTTTTGACGGGCGACAAAGCGGCGATTGACCGGCTGACAGAGGCGGTCGGGTTTCATTACAACTATGACCCTCAGACTAACCAGTTCGCGCATGCCAGCGGCATCATGATCGCAACTCCGCAGGGCAAGCTCGCGCGGTATTTTTATGGCATCGAGTATTCGGCTTCGGACTTGCGGCTCGGACTGGTCGAAGCTTCCGAAAACAAGATCGGTTCGCCCATAGACAAGGTGATTCTCTATTGCTTTCATTATGACCCCGTGACGGGCAAATACGGGCCTGTAATCATGAACATGATAAGGCTCGGCGGTGTGGCCACGGTTGTAGGTATGATAGCGTTTCTTCTTTTGCTGCGTCGCAAGAACACAGCACACAAGCGCGAAGCTGAAGGAGCTATTTAGACTATGCAGGTAAGCGTGCCGTTTTCGCCGGAGCAGGCTTCTACTTTTGCAGAGAGCGTTGACACCCTTTATGGGTTCCTGTGGGTGCTTACGATTGGCTTTGGCGTTGGCATCACGCTGACGATATTCTATTTCGCCGTTAAGTATCGCAGGCGTGATGAAGATGAAATCCCGCGCCCGATCAGGCCCGCGATGAGGCTCGAAATCGCCTGGACTGTGATCCCATTCATCATTTCGATGGGGATATTCGTGTGGGGCGCAAGCATCTACTATTCAATGTATCGCGCGCCCGACGAAGCGCTTGATATTTATGTGGTCGGCAAACAATGGATGTGGAAATTTCAGCACCTTGACGGTCAGCGCGAGATCAACGAACTGCATATACCTTACGGTCGAAAAGTGAAGCTGACAATGACGACCGAAGATGTGATTCACAGCTTCTACGTGCCTGCGTTCCGCGTCAAGATGGACGTGGTGCCCGGAAAGTACAGCACGCTGTGGTTCGAGCCGACGAAGCCGGGCCGCTATCAATTGTTCTGCGCAGAATACTGCGGCACGAGCCATTCAGGGATGATCGGCTTTGTTAACGTGATGGAGCCTTCCGAATATCAAGCGTGGTTGAGCGGCGGCGCTGGCGAAGGGTCGCTCGCGCAAACGGGCCAGAAGCTGTTTCAGGATTTTGCGTGCAACACCTGCCATCGCAGCGATGGTCAGGGGCGCGGGCCAAAGCTAGACCAATTATTCGGCTCGCAGGTTCAGTTGCAGGACGGGCAAAAACTCGTCGCGGATGAAACTTATATCCGCGAATCAATTCTTAATCCGAAGGCAAAGGTCGTCGCAGGTTACCAGTCAATCATGCCGACTTTTCAAGGTCTTGTAAGCGAAGAGCAGTTGTTGCAGCTTATCGCCTACGTCAAGTCATTAGGTCAGCAGGGAACCGACAGTGGAAGCTCTGCGTCGCCTTCCGGCGGGCAAGCAACTCCGATGAGCAGTCCGCAGCCGCAGAGGCCGCCTCAATAAAGATGCGACTCTCAATAACAGGTCATTAGAATTATGAGCACAGCAGCCCAAGTCGTACCACCTCGCACTCATTACATCAACGTAGCATACGGCGTGAAGTCGTGGCTGCTTACGGTAGACCACAAGCGCATAGCGTTGCTCTATCTTGCGTCAGTCACTTTCTTCTTTTTCTTAGGCGGCATTTTTGCAGTGATGATACGCCTCGAGCTTTTGACTCCGCCGGGAGATTTCGTAAAAGCGGATATGTACAACCGTCTCTTCACCATGCACGGCGTGGTGATGGTCTTCTTTTTCCTGATACCTTCTATTCCGGCAGTGCTGGGAAATTTTCTCGTGCCGTTGATGATCGGGGCCAAAGACCTGGCCTTCCCAAAGCTCAACCTGCTGAGCTGGTACGTCTACAATCTGGGCGCGCTGTTCACGTTACTTGCAATCATAACGGGCGGCGTAGACACAGGCTGGACGTTTTACACGCCTTATAGCTCGACCTACTCAAACAGCAACGTGTTGCTGACAGGGATAGGCGTATTCATCACTGGATTTTCGTCAATACTGACGGGCTTGAATTTCATCGTAACAATTCACACGATGCGCGCGCCGGGACTCCGCTGGTTCCGGCTGCCGTTGTTCATCTGGGCGCAATACGCGACCAGCCTGATAATGATTCTGGGAACGCCCGTCATCGCCATCACCATTTTGCTGCTGGCGCTGGAACGAATCGCGCACATTGGAATATTCGATCCTGCGCTGGGCGGCGACCCTGTGTTGTTTCAACATCTGTTCTGGTTCTATTCGCACCCGGCTGTCTACATCATGGTGCTGCCCGCGATGGGCGTAATCAGCGAGCTTATCGCGAACATGTCGAGGAAGAATATTTTCGGTTACAAGTTCGTCGCCTTTGCCAGTCTCGCCATCGCTGTGTTCGGCTTTCTGGTCTGGGGCCATCATCTGTTCGTCAGCACGCAATCGGTTTACGCCGGGCTGGTCTTTTCGTTTCTAAGCTATGCCGTGGCTATCCCGTCGGCAGTCAAGGTGTTCAACTGGACGGCGACTTTGTACAAGTCTTCAATATCCTACAACACGCCGATGCTATATGCTTTCGGCTTCATAGGATTCTTCATCATCGGCGGGATGACGGGGTTGTTCCTCGCGGCGTTAGGGATAGACGTTCACGTGCACGACACTTACTTTGTCGTCGCGCACTTCCATTACATCATGGTCGGCGGCACGATAATGGGCTATCTCGGCGGACTGCATTTCTGGTGGCCCAAGATAACTGGCCGAATGTACCCGGAAGCGTGGGCCAGATTCGGCGCTCTGGTCGTGTTCGTCGGGTTCAACCTGACATTCTTCCCGCAGTTTTTGCTCGGGTATATGGGAATGCCGCGCCGCATTCACCAATATGCTGAGAATTATCAGGTGTTGAACGTGATGAGTTCGGCAGGCGCTTCGATTCTAGGTCTTGGTTACCTGATACCGATGATCTATCTTCTGTGGTCCATGCGTTATGGGCCGATAGCTCCGGCCAATCCGTGGGGCGCGTTCGGGCTTGAGTGGATGACTTCGTCTCCGCCGCCGACTGAAAATTTCCCGGTGACCCCGACCGTCACGTGGGAAGCTTACGAGTTCAGGCCGAGAGAGGAAGCCGAGTTCATCGGTAACCCCAGACCCAAAGAAGAGCCATTGAGTTAGTGACAGAAAGGTTTTCGTGGAGGATATAAGAGTTGGCTGATAGTCATACTACAAGTCATTACGGGCTGGCCCATCACTTCGATAACATGGAACAGCAGAAAGAGGCGGGCACGCTTGGGATGTGGGCCTTCCTCATTACTGAAATCATGTTTTTCGGCGGGATGTTCCTCGCTTATATTCTCTACCGCTCGAAGTACGCAGAAGATTTCGCCTACGCCAGCGCGCATCTGAATTGGAAACTGGGCGCGGTCAACACAGTCGTCTTGATTGTCAGCAGTTTGACTATGGCTTTGGCCGTTTACTATTCGCAGGTCGGCAATCGCAAATTGCTGATTATTTGTCTGCTGCTGACTATGGTGCTGGGCACGACGTTTCTTGTGGTCAAAGGGTTCGAGTATCACGAAAAATATGTGACTCATCACATACCCGGCTTTGGGTTCCAGTGGGTAGAGGCGAACGGCGAGCCGCTGCCGGGAGCCTCAAATCATGTTCAGATGTTTTATTGGATTTATTTCGCGATGACAGGAGTTCACGCGCTGCACATGATCATAGGACTCGGAATAATGGCCGTGCTCGTGTGGATGAGCGCGCGTGGGCGCTTTACGCCTGAGTATCACTCGCCTGTCGAAATTTCAGGACTGTACTGGCACTTTGTTGACATAGTGTGGATATTCCTTTTCCCGTTGCTATACCTGCTCGGCGCGCACATACATCATTGAAAGGCAGAGGTCATGTCTGAACACATAGTTTCAAGAAAACTCTATTTCACAATCTTCATTGCGCTGATGATACTGACGGCCCTTACAGTCTGGGTAGCTAATTTCGACCTTGGGAAATGGAATGCTGTAGTCGCACTGACCATCGCCGTCGCTAAAGGATTGCTCGTCATTCTCTATTTCATGCACGTCCGTTACAGTTCGCGTTTAACTATGGTCTTTGTCGCAGCCGGGTTCGTCTGGCTGATTATCATGGTCGCTTTGACGTTGAGCGATTATTTTACGAGGCAATGGATTCCGGCTACTCAATGACCTGCGCCTTGAAGTAGTACGGTTGAATGCTTTTGCTGTAAGCATTGCGGACGGGAGCTTTGAGCTTGAACGAATTATCCAGCGATTTTTTGATGAAATGACGAGCGGCGCAAACGACAGACAGTGGCACGAAGCTTGATATAGTACAAGACGAGTTCGGAAATTGATCGAACACTCACAAGCGTCCACAAACTCGCGCGCTCGAATATTGAATAATACTATTACTACGAGGCGTGGCGGAGAGGTTGGCAGGTTGTGAGTTTAAGGGAGTCGAAAGGCTCCCTTTTTCATTTTTAGTAGAACTTTTTCGGCTTGCCGTTCAATGTTTGGCAAGTCAATCGCAAGACATTAGTCGAACGCGCGCAGGTAATCGCCGATTGCTATAATGCTATTGAGCTACGGACTGTGCGCAAGCGATTAATGATAACCGATTAGCAATCAAAGGAGGCTAGTTAATGAATAAAAGATCCTACCAGGCAAAACAGTTCAACTTGAGCGGTCTCAATGGAATCTCCGATCAAACCCTTGAGATGCACTTCAAACTGTACGAAGGATACGTGAAAGAAACGAACAATCTGACGGAGAAGATTTCAGAGATTTTGAAGGACGGACAGGTAGATCACGAAGAGATGCCTGCTTACTCCGAACTGACTCGACGGCTCGGCTTCGAGTACAACGGAATGGTCTTGCACGAATATTACTTCGGCAACATGAAAGCAAAAAGTACGGGCGACCCCGACCGCAACGCTGCTTTCTTCAAAGCGACCGAGGCGAGCTTCGGCAGTTATGATCTTTGGAAAGCGGATTTCATGAGCATTGGAAAGATGCGCGGTGTGGGCTGGGCGATTTGCTACGAAGACCCCATGAACGGCAATCTGTCGAATCACTGGATCACGCTGCACGAAGTCGGCAACGTCGCCGGTTTCAATCCCGTGCTTGTAATGGACGTATGGGAGCACGCTTTTCTGCTCGACTACAAGCCCGCCGAACGGCCTAAGTACATCGAAGCGTTTTTCTCGAACATTGATTGGGATGCTGTCGAAGGCCGCCTTGCGGCGCGCAAGTCTGCGCGACCGACTACTACGGGGACAAGATAGTAAGGCTTGAAAAATTTCCTGAAAGAGGCTGGTTGTTGATCGCGACCAGCCTTTTTCTTTTGCCTCAACGCTGATAAATTTTTAATCCGAATAGCGTGCTCCTACGTACTTACAAGCAAAAGGAGAAAACCGTCTATGGTCAAACTATCAATGTGCGCGATGATAGTCTGTTTGTTAGCCGCCACAAAGTTGATGGCTGCCGATCAGGCTCGACGCATCGTTATCTATGACGGCGTGGCGACTGAGGTCAGCGCGCCTGCCGAAACGTCAAAAGATATGTGGGTGACGATGAAAGATTTGAAGCGCGCGACAAAATTCGTCGTCAAGCCGCAAGGCGTTTGCCGCGATCAACTCTGTTTCCCGCTTCCCAAAGCAAGAAAGGCCGAGTTCATCTCTAAGAAAGGCTGGTTCAACCTCAGCGAGTTCGCGCGGTTGGTGAAGCAGCCGTTTGCTGTGGATGAAAAGCACGCCGTCTGGCATTTCGGGCCGCGATCTGACGCGCAGAACGCGCATCTCGAATCGCTTGATGCGCCTGATTTCGCGCTGCCCGACGTGAACGGCAAATCGCATTCGTTGGCAGATTATCGCGGAAAGAAGGTGCTGCTGTTGACGTGGGCATCGTGGTGAGGATGCAGATTTGATTTGCCAGGCTGGCAAAAGCTCTACACCGAACTGAAGGGCAAAAACTTTGAAATCCTCTCCATAGCCGAAGACACAGGCGGATTGAAAGACGCCGCTCCCTGGATCACCGCAGCAAAACCCGAATACACAGTCCTGATTGACGACAAACACATCGTCACACAGTTGTATAACATGGTGAATGTGCCGACCGCCGTCTGGATTGACGAGCGCGGGCGCATCGTTCGCCCGAACGAAGTCGCTTACGTGGACAACCGCTACAAAGGCATGCACGGCATTGACGCCGAGCCGTACCTCGATGCCATACGCGATTGGGCCGCAAATGGCGAACGCAGCCAGTTTGCATTGAGCGAAAAAGAGTTGAGGGAGAGGATGAAGCCGCAAGACCCTGACCGAGCGATGGCTGATGCAGAGTTCGCACTGGGCGAATATCTTTACAAGCAAGGCCACGGCGCGGATGCAATCCCTCATTTCAAGGAAGCGCAACGGCTCGCGCCCGACAACTGGAATTACAAACGTCAGGCGTGGGCGCTCTCAGACGCCGAGCGCGATTATGACACGACCTTCATGAAAGAGGTTCAGAAGCTCAAAGGCAAGCCTTACTACGAGCCGCGAAAGCTTCATGAAAAGAAAAAAGATAACTGATTGCAAGGTGGTTTTTGAAAAGGCGCGATTCAATAGCCGCATATTGCACCAATTGGTATCTACACAAATGTGGATGCGAGTTTCAGCCTGAGTAGCAGGCGACAGAATGTAGCCCCGTACGTAGCGCGGGTACGGTATTGACCATCAATTCAAGCCCGCGCAGCGGGCGACAGACATAGCGTTTATGCTGCTGTCGCCCGCTGCGCGGGCTTGGTTGATGATGGCGTTGATTCCCCGTGCTCAGACACGGGCGACAGAATGTCGCCCGTTGTGCGGGCTAAGATTTGTGCAGATACCAATTCGGAGATCATCTCAAAAGATGACCCGTTTGTTATTGCTTGCGGTACTTTTTTATTCTATGTAATCTTTCTATTTAAGAACTGATAATCTTCGGATCAAGGACAAATATTATTAATTTTTCGCTTGAAATCGCGTGTTGATTTCAGCGCCCTCATAGATCGAATTTATGCCAGCAAGAAAAAAGCAAAAAGCACATCTGCGTTTTATCGTTAACGGCGAAGAGATGGAAGTCGCCTTCGCGCCTCACAAGACATTGCTCGAAGTCCTGCGCGAAGACCTTGCATTGATAGGAACAAAACATGGCTGCGAGCTTGGCGAATGCGGCGTCTGCACTGTGTTGATAGATGACCAGCCAATGCTTTCGTGTCTCGTGCTGGGGCTTGACGCCGAAGGCCGCCAGATTACGACCATCGAAGGCATGGCCGAAGGCAGCAAGCTTCACCCTCTGCAAGAGACATTCGCCGATCTGGGCGCAGCGCAGTGCGGATATTGCACGCCGGGTTTTCTGTTGACCGCGAAAGAATTGATAGATAAGAATCCGCAGCCTTCGCGCGAAGAGATTCAGGAAGCGCTCGCGGGGAATCTGTGTCGCTGCACAGGCTACATAAAAATTTACGAAGCGGTCGAATTGGCCGCAGCGCGCATGCGCGGCGAATCGGCGGAGCCTGCTAGAGAGATAATTTATGGCTATGAATAACGGCAATAATGGAAAACCGAAAAATGTCGTGGGCAAGCCCTTTCGCAAAGTAGACGCGCGAGCCAAATGCACGGGCCAGACTCGATTCGCCGACGACATAGTTCTGCCTCGAATGCTGTTTGCGAAATTGCTGCGCAGCCCTGTGCCTCACGCTCTCATTAAAAACATTGATGTGACGCGTGCGTTGAAACTGCCGGGCGTCGTCGCGATCATTACGGGCAAAGACCTGCCGATTCCTTACGGCATTCTCCCGGTCAGCCAGGACGAACACACTTTATGCATAGATAAAGTGCGCTTCATCGGCGACCCGGTTGCCGCCATCGCTGCAATAGACGAAGACATCGCATTTGAAGCAATGGATTTGATCGAAGTCGAGTACGAGCGATTGAAGACTGTCAGCTCAATCGAAGAAGGCGTCTATATTGACGAGCCGCGCATTCACGAATACGGCGATGGCGGCAACGTTCACAAAAAAGTCTCGCTCGAATTCGGCGACATGGAAGAGGGCTTTGCCGAAGCAGACCTCATACGCGAAGACCTTTTTTTCTACGAAGGCAACACGCATCTTCCTCTGGAACAGCACGCAGCAGTTGCCTACTTTGACACGGATGAAAAGCTGACGCTCTGGAGTTCGACGCAGACGCCGCATTACGTTCATCGCGCGCTTGCGAAAGTGTTAGAGCTAAAGGCGAGCCACATTCGCGTTATCGCTACTCCGAACGGCGGCGGATTCGGCGGCAAGAGCGACCCCTTCAATCACGAAGTGGCGGTCGCAAAGCTTTCGATGATTACGGGCCGCCCGGTCAAAGTCACTCTGACGCGCGAAGAAGTCTTCTACTGTCACCGAGGCCGCCATCCGGTTTTGATGTGGGTGAAGACTGGCGTGAAGCGTGACGGCGGGATTACCGCGATGCACTTTCGCTCAATGCTCGACGGCGGAGCCTACGGCAGCTATGGCGTTGCGAGCACCTTCTACACAGGCGCGCTTCAAACAGTCACCTACGATGTGCCGCGTTATAAATTCGAGGGGCTTCGAGTCTTCACGAACAAACCGCCTTGCGGGCCAAAGCGAGGACACGGCACGCCGCAGCCTCGCTTCGCGCTCGAAGTCCAACTCGACAAGTTCGCCGAAGAACTTGGTATTGACCCGGTCGAAATTCGCAGACGGCATCTTGCACCTGCCAATTCGCTCACGGCGAATTATCTTCGCATCGGGAGCATGGGATTGGGCCAGTGCATAGACAAGATAGTCGAGGCTTCTGACTGGAAGAATAAATATCGCAAGCTTCCTTACGGCAAAGGCGTGGGCCTTGCGTGTAGCTCTTACCTGTGCGGCGCGGGCCTGCCGATCTACTGGAACAACATGCCGCATTCCGGCGTGCAGCTTCGCCTTGATCGTCAAGGCGGCGTGTGTGTGATGTGCGGCTCGACAGACATTGGTCAAGGCTCGGATTCGATATTGGCCTACATAGTCGCCGAAGTGCTGGGCATTGACCCCTTCGACATTCGAGTCGTTACGGCAGACACAGACCTTACGCCGGTTGATCTGGGCAGCTATTCAAGCCGCGTCACCTTGATGACGGGTAATGCAGCATTGCAAGCGGCTGAACGCGCGCGCGAGTTGTTGACCATCGCTGTAGCTGAAAAGCTCAACGTGCCGATTGAGAACATCTCGTTTGCAGATCGCCGCGCTTTCGATGTTGAAAACCCGGAAGTCGGCGTCACGTTCGCCGAAGCGGTTCAGCTTGCCGAATCGAAATACGGCACAATCGGGACGGTCGGCTCGTACTCTCCACCGCGCTCTGCGGGCAAGTTCAAAGGCGCGGGCGTAGGGCCTTCGGCTGCTTACAGCTACTCGGCTGCAATAGCAGAAGTTGATGTTGACCCTGAAACAGGTATCGTCACGGTCGAGCGCGTGTGGATAGGCCACGACATAGGTCGGTCAATCAATCCCGTTCTGGTGATGGGGCAGGTCGAAGGCAGCGTGTATATGGGATTGGGCGAAGCGTTGATGGAAGAGATGACTTATCGCGCGAATCGCAACGTCGTGCACAAGTTCCCCTCGATGTTGGAATATAAGAGCCCAACTACGCTTGAGATGTGCGACGTGAAAACTTATTTGGTCGAAGACCCTGATCCGAACGGGCCGTTTGGCGCGAAAGAAGTAGGACAGGGGCCATTGCTTCCCGTACCGCCCGCTGTTGTGAATGCGATTTATGACGCGGTCGGAGTTCGCATTGACGAAGTGCCCGCGATGCCCGACAAAGTGCTGGCCGCGTTGAGAGCGAAAGCGCAAGGGAAAGAAGGTCGCTTTGGCCCGATGACCATTCCCGAAGTCGAATGGCCCGCGCCTGTCAAAGTGCCGACGCCAAAAGAAGGCGGTGACGGCAAAGAGATGCCACGCACCGCTGTGCATGTCAGAGACTGACCTGAGAGGTTATACGGAGAGAAGAATCAAGTTATGATGCGACTTCCTAAGTTTAGTTATCGCGTGCCGAAAAAGATTTCAGACGCGATAAAGATGATGACCGACGCCGGGCCTGATGCAATGTTCGTCGCGGGCGGCACTGACCTTTATCCAAATATGAAGCGACGGCAGCAGACGCCGAAGACTGTCATATCGGTCACCAGATTGCGCGAGCTTCACGAGATCACAGGCGATGCTGAATCAGGTATGATAATCGGCGCATCAGTGTCGCTCACGGAAATTTGCGAACATCCCGTCATTCAGCGCGATTACCCTGTCGTTGCAAACGCGGCGCGATTGATCTCGACTCCTATCTTGCGCAACATGGGAACCATTGGCGGCAACCTGCTGCTCGACACGCGCTGCAATTATTACGATCAGAATTACGAGTGGCGCAAAGGCATCAACTTCTGCATGAAAAAAGATGGAGATGTCTGCTGGGTTGCGCCTTCAAGCCCGAAATGCTGGGCCGTTCAATCATCAGACCTCGCGCCCGTGATGGTCGCACTCGGCGCAAAAGTTCGGCTTGTATCTTCGGTCAGCGACCGGTTAGTTGATGCGGCGGGACTATACAACAACGATGGAATTGATTATCTGCACAAGCGACCGGGCGAGTTGATGACCGCCATACACCTGCCGCCGAGAACCACAACGCGCGCCGTCTACAAGAAGCTGCGTCGTCGCGGCGCGTTCGATTTTCCTGTGCTTGGTGTTGCGGCTGCGCTCGATCTGGCGGCAGATGGAACCGTGCGCGATGCGAAGCTGATACTTGGCGGAGTGGCTCCCGCTCCTATTCGTGTGCAGGAGGCCGAAGGGCATTTGATAGGCCAGCCGCTCGACTCGGATCGCATTCAAGCCGCGGCTGAGGCTTGCTACATCAAAGCGCGACCGCTGGACAATACTGATTTTGTGATGGGCTGGCGCAAGCAGATGACTCGGCCATTCGTTGTAAGAGCGCTTGAAGAGTTGCGAAGCTACTGATTCGGCGACGCGACTCGTACTGCGTTGCGCCGGAGCGCTCGCTCCATTCTTTGCGAAGTCGCTGCGATGGTTTTTGGCACACGCACCGGAAAAAGCTTTGTGACCAGCCTCTCTTTTTTCTTTTGCAGGTGCGCGGCAGCTTGAAGCATTCGACTGCTCTCCGCAATGTGCTCTTTCAGAAAGCGACGATGCGAAACAATTTCGATGATCTCTTCTTCAAGCGATTCCAGATCATGCCAATCGCCTATGCGATCTTGAATGTTACGGAGCCACGCCACAGCGCGCGTCCCGTCACCATATCCCATCTGAGAAATAATCTCTAAAAGGTATCTCACACGCTTTGCCGCTATGCGAAGCTGATGCAGTTCTTCCGCTCTGGTCGCCGGATGCGCTTGCGCCGCGAGGGTGTGAAACTCGGCTACTCTTTGCTCTAATCGGTCGGCTACGTGCGCGGCGACTTTTTGCTCGTCAATCGAAAATTTTTTTTGCGAGCCTGTCTTTGCTTCATCGGTTTTGCGCGATTCGGCGGGAGCATCAACGGCTTCGATAAGAGGCTGGGCAATCGGCAGGCCAAGCTCTATAGCGATGGAATTAACTTTTATCTTCTCGAAATATTTTCTGGCTTTCTCTGCCCTGTGCGCGCGGCGCTTCTGAAATATTGACTTCACAAGCTCCAACTGAGCGCGATAGGGGGGCCGCGACCGGGTCACTTCTTTTTCAATGAGCATTAGAAATACATCGTAATTGCGAACGCGCGAGAGCATCTGCCGCCAGTCGCGCAGTCGCCTCTTCAACTTGCGAACGCGCAACTCGCCTTCAAGCAGGTCGAGCGCAGCTTGCGCTCTGCGCGTCGTCACTCGCATCTTGTGAATCGCTTCCGGCTCATCAGTTTCAAGGACTGCGCGATGATAGGTCTGTAGCGCTTCCAGTTGAGCCGTTAAAATCTCGGCTATCGAGCGCGGTTTCTTTTCGATTTTTTCGACGGCAGAGGCGGAAGGCGTATCGGTTATGAGTGCTTCTTTGATTTCGACCATAAGTTTCGCTCAAATCAAGATTACTATTTAGTTCTTTGCGGAGCAATGCGTGACAGTAGCCCGACCGTGAATGGAATAATCAGCCGCCGTCTCTGCATACATCTTTATGAACAGCTATAATTCTTTTTGAGAAGACATGGAAATACTGAGACTCAATATTGATCAGACGGAAAAGCCACCAACAGAAAGCGAGGTCAGGCTACAGGTCGCGCTGCTGGCTGCTATGTCGGCTATCGCAGCGAGCTTAATTGCGCGATTCGTGTTCGATGCACCGCTCGTCCCCGAATTGCTCGCTCAATTTATCTTTGCGGTCGCGCCTATCTGGGTGGTCGAAGCAGCCGTCGGTATGCTCGGCCCATTCGCTAAACACCTCGCCTTCGTTGCCTGCGTAGTGGTTTATCTTATCGCGCTGATTTTTGCAGCGCTTGCTTATTTTCGATTCGTGCCAGCGCGGGCTTCAACATTCGCGCGTCGCATCTCTGTTGCCGCTTTTGCGTTGGTTCTCTGGGCCGTTACTTTGTTTGCAGTCATTCCTGTTTTTGGAGGCGGGCTGGCAGGTCGCTACTTGCGACAGGGCGTTTTGTTCACAGCTATATCACAGTTTATCGTCTATGCCGTTTATGGCGTTGCGCTACAGTTGACTTCAAAGTTTTATATCGAGAAGCCCATTACCGCAGATGGAAAAAACAATCTAATCAGCCGTCGCCGAATCGTTCGAGGAGTCGGTTATGCAGTTCTAGCCGTCGGCGTTTATGACATAGCGTGGTCGCTGTTCCACTCCTGGTTGAATTCGGGCGCAGGCCGTGTGCACGGCGGCGACGGTGTCTTTCCGAACGTTGACAATCTGGCTCTTGAAATCACGCCGAACAAAGATTTTTATGAAGTGTCAAAGAACGCTTTTGATCCGCAAGTAGATTCCGAAAGATGGAAACTTGAAATCACCGGGCTTGTAGAAAATCCGCTGACGTTTACTTATGACGAAATCAAATCTCTGCCTTCGATTGAGCAATACGCAACGCTCGCTTGCATCAGCAACGAAGTTGGCGGCGACCTTATCGGCAATGCGCTGTGGCGAGGCGTGCGATTGAAAGACCTGCTTGCGCAAGCGGGATTGAAACCGGGCGTTGTTGATATAGTTCTGCGCGCGAGCGACGATTACACGGATTCTATATCGCTTGAACGCGCGACGCAGGACGGCACGTTGCTCGTCTTCGAGATGAACGGCGAACCGTTAACGCCGACGCATGGATTCCCTGTGCGGTTGATAGTGCCGGGAATTTACGGGATGAAGAATGTGAAATGGATCACGCGCATCGAAGCGATAGATCGTGATTTGAAAGGCTATTGGCAGCGGCGAGGATGGGATGATCGCGCCGAATACAAAACCATGTCGCGCATTGACGCGCCTGACAGTGCGGTCACTGGCGAGGCGACAATCGCAGGCATAGCCTTTGCCGGTGATCGAGGAATCAGCAAAGTCGAAGTCTCAACCGATGGCGGCAAAACCTGGGAGCAGGCAGAGATTAAAACTCCGCTGTCGCCTTACGCGTGGTCTTTGTGGCACAGCCAATGGACTCCACCTCAATCGAGCAAGCATAAAATCATCGTTAGAGCGACTGATGGGCGAGGGGTTACGCAGACATCTCAGTACGCGCCGCCTGCGCCCGACGGGTCTTCCGGTTATCACAGCAAGATAGTCAATTCCAAATAAATCATCGCGCGAAAAAAAAGTGCTTGACCTCGTAATGCGTTACAGGGTCTATAATCAACGTGTGGCGAACGAAGCTGACAAAAACGGCTTTTTGCGATCAGGCGAGCTTGCGCGTCTTGCGGGTGTCAGCGCAGAAACGTTGCGGCACTACGAACGCAAGGGCCTGCTTGTCAAACCGCGTCGCTCCAGAAACGGCTATCGCGAATACCCGCCATCGGCGCTCGACCGTGTTCGTCTCGTGCAGCGTGCTCTCAGCGTAGGCTTCACGCTTAACGAGCTTGCACGCATTCTCAAAACTCGTGATACAGGCGGCGTGCCCTGTCGCGATGTGCGAGGGCTTGCGGAAAGAAAACTGGAAGAGGTCGAAGAGCAGTTGGGTCAGTTGACGAATCTTCGCGACGACCTGCGCTCTCTGCTGAAAGACTGGGATGAGTTATTGACCGGCAGAACGCGCACCGAGCGAGCAGGACTGCTCGAAGCGCTTGTCACAAGCGATTACGCGAAGGAGCATCGCCAGTCGCGGCTCGCACGTTCTCGTATAAGTCGAAAGAAAAGGAAGGAGAGTAACGAATGAGAGCAAGAATCAATATTGTATCTGTTGTTGTATTCATCTTTGCGCTGACTTGCACGTTGAACGCGCAGCAAGCAGATCAACATCACAACCCCGATGCGCATTCTCAGCATCACTCCGGCGTTAACGAACGAGGCGATCACGCGATGGGATTCAGTCACGAAAAGACTACGCATCACTTTCGGCTGACTGCGACTGGCGGCGCGATTTATGTATCAGCCAACGATGCGAAAGACAACGAGAGCCGCGACCAAATCAGGATGCATCTGTCGCACATTGCCGTGTTGTTTAAGGAAGGCGATTTCAGTAAGCCCATATTCACTCATGGCAAAACTCCGCCCGGAGTTCCTGTGATGACACGTTTGAAAGCGGAGATCAATTACACGTATCAGGAGACCGAGCGCGGTGGCCGCCTGATAATTGCTACTGCAAACACCGAAGCTCTCGCCGCCCTTCACGACTTTCTGCGCTTTCAGATCACAGATCACAAAACGGGCGACTCTTTAGAAATCACGCCGGACAAATAACCCGCCAATGCAGGCAGAGCTGTAACAAAGTGGTAGGGGCAGGGCTTGTCCCTGCCCGGATCGCCGACAGGCGATGACCGTCATGGTCTTACGACCATTCGGGCAGGGACAAGCCCTGCCCCTACATGACATGCCAACCGACTTTGTTACAGCCCTGCCAATGCAGGTTGACTGAATCGAAAACGCGTCTTTATAGTGGTCAGGGGTGAAACCCAATCACCCCTGACTGTCTAAGACATGCGAAAAAAAGTTGACCACAAGAAAGCCGCTGAGAATAAATATTCTCGACCCGTCTATCCATTCACAGCCATCGTCGGACAGAGCGATATGAAACTCGCGCTCCTGTTGAGCGTGATTGATCCTAACATCGGCGGCGTAATTGTCATGGGCCACCGAGGCACAGGGAAATCTACAGCCGTGCGCGCGCTCGCCGATCTGCTTCCTCAGATCTCGAAAGTAAAAGGCTGTCTTTATGGCTGCGACCCGAAACAATTGACAGCCGTATGCGATGACTGCGCCGCTCGTCTGGCAAAAGATGAGCGATTGCCGGTTGATCGCAGCGCTGTGCCTGTTGTTGATCTGCCGCTCGGCGCAACCGAAGACAGAGTGTGCGGCACGCTCGACATCGAACGCGCGCTGGTTGAAGGCGTGAAAGCGTTCGAGCCGGGATTGCTGGCGCGCGCCAATCGCGGCTTTCTTTATATAGACGAAGTGAACTTGCTCGACGATCATCTGGTAGATGTTCTGTTAGACGCGGCGGCAAGCGGGCGCAACGTCGTAGAGCGCGAAGGCATATCCGTGAGCCACCCCGCTCGATTTGTGCTAGTTGGGTCGGGCAATCCCGAAGAGGGAGAATTGAGACCGCAGTTGCTTGATCGTTTCGGGCTTTATACGCGAATAACGACTATCAATGATCTGGACGAACGCGTTGAAATAGTCGAGCGCCGCGAGCGGTTCGAGCGCGAGCCTGAATCGTTTCTTTCTGAGTTCAACACCGCACAAGAACAGTTGAGGCAACGACTGATTCGCGCAAAGAAACTGCATGCGCGCGTTGCGCTTGATCGCTCTATCATGCGAAGCATCGCTGGGTTGTGCGTGGCTTTGAATGTTGACGGCCATCGCGGCGAGTTGACCATTGCGCGCTCGGCACGGGCGCTTGCGGCATTGGAATCGCGCGCATTCGTGACCGTTGATGATGTGAAGCGCATGGCCGTTATGTCGCTGCGCCATCGTTTGCGCAAAGACCCGCTTGAGAAGATTGATTCGGGCCAGCGCATCGAACATGCGATTGAAACGGTCTTTGCAGATGCAAAGCCGAGCAACAAGCTGACCGCGATTCGGTAATAGACCTGTTGCAGAAAGTATTCGTGCAAGAAACCTCTCATCTACAACCGCGTTACCCTTTTTCTGCGATAGTAGGAATGACGGCTGCGAAGCGCGCTTTGATGTTGATGGCTGTAGACCCGCGCCTCAAAGGTGTTTTGATTGCGAGCGCGTCCGGGTCCGCCAAAAGCGCGCTTGCTCGCTCGTTCACCGCGATCATTACTTCTGAAAATGAAGAGAGACATTCGCCGTTCATTGAGCTTCCTTTGAATGTGACGGAAGAGCGCCTGCTGGGCGGAATTGACATTGAACGCACGCTCGCAACAGGCCAGCGCAAATCGGCAGCCGGATTGCTCGCCGAAGCTGACGGCGGTTTGCTTTATGCTGATAACATCAACTTGCTTGACCCGAAACTTGCCGATCACATCGCCGCTGCGCTAGACGCAGAGGCCGTGCGCGTTGAGCGCGAGGGCTTGAGCCGTGTACAACCTGCCCACTTCATACTGGTCGGGACATACGATTCAAACGAAGGCGAAGTAAACAATCACCTGAAATCGCGCATCGGTTTGATCGTAGAGAGCGCCGCTGAAACTTCTTCGGATGATTTGATCGAAATAATAGACCGCGCCATTCGATTTGAGAAAGACCCTCGCAGTTTTATTGAGGAATACTCGATTGAGACTGCTGCTTTGAAAGCAGCGATCACCCGCGCGCGCGCGCGATTGGCAAATGTGCAGGTCACAAGTGAAGTCATTCGCCGAATAGCGCAAACAGCGATCAGTCTTGGAGTCGAAGGCAATCGCGCTGATGCGTTTGCAACACAGGCTGCGCGAGCAAACGCCGCGCTTGATGGGCGCGATTTGGTCGAAGATGAAGACATAATCGCAGCGATTCAGTTAGTCCTGCTGCCTCGCGCTACCACTATGCCGACAAATCAAACGCCCTCTGAACCGGATTCCAACCAGGATGAATCGAATGAAAATGACGAAACCGAATCTGATGATTTCGATTCAGCAAGAGAGGCGCCGCCTCGCACAATCGAAGACCTGATAATCGCGGCTCTCGATGCATTGCCGCCGGAAGATGCGCTTGCCGTAGTCGAGCAAAAGATTCAACGAGACACTGCCGGAAAGAGAAACGATGCAATTGATCTGGCGCGCGGCAGATACGTGAGCAGCAGTGAGAAACGAAACAAACAAGCCCGACTCGCGATTGATGCGACGCTCAGAGCCGCCGCGCCATTTCAAACAACTCGACGGCTCAGGATAGGCAGCACACTTTCACCTGCAAATCGAATAAAGATCACGAAAAGCGATTTGAGATTCAAGCGATTCAAAAGCAGGTCAGGGATGTTATTCATCTTCGCCGTTGACGCGAGCGGCAGCATGGCGCTGAATCGAATGGCTCAAGCAAAAGGGGCGCTCGCAAGGCTCTTGCAGCAAGCTTACCTGCATCGCGACAAAGTGGCTTTGATAAGCTTTCGACGCACAGAGGCTGATACATTACTTGCGCCCACGCGAAGCGTCGAGCTTGCAAAGAGACTTGTCGATGCGTTGCCTTCAGGAGGCGGAACGCCTGTTGCCGCTGCTGTTGTAAAAGCGCTGGAAGTAGCGCGACTGGCGCGTTTGCGAGGCATAACGCAGGCTATGCTGGTGCTGTTGACCGACGGAAGGTCTAATGTCGGCCTGCGAGATGAAATTATACAGGAGCGATTTGTGCGGAGTTCAGAGATCAGCGAAGAGTTGCAAGCTTTGGGCGCAGCGTTGCAGTCAGCAAACGTAGCGTCGGTTGTAATAGACACAAAATCAAGATTCGTTTCCAGCGGCGAAGGACGCAAGCTTGCTGAATCGCTCGGAGGCCGTTATCTTTACCTTCCGCGCGCTGATTCAACAGAAATTTATAATGCGGTGACAGCGGCGGCCAATCAGGCACGAGTAAAGGTATAATAAAACAGCAAGCAAGGTCGTGATGGGCAATCATTCAACAAATCAAAACCGAGATCGCCGCGTACTCGAACTCTATGAAAAGATCATCGAAATCGAGCAGCGGATGATCCCGACTGGTATGCACGTCTTCGGGCGCGCATCAACCGAAGACGAAACCGGCGACCTGCTGCGAATGGTCGCATCATTCGAGCGCCCTGAGCAGGGCACGCGCGGGCTTCCCGACCTTGTAGCCGAAGGACTGGAGCTGCCTTCTTACACCACTCTGATTTACGAGAGCGCGGCGTCCGAACAACGCATGAACGACCGCGAGAGAGTTGAAACAATCACGCGAGAATCCATATCCAGATTCATCGCAGATGGTAGGCCGGGTGCCGAATCGGCAATCGCTTTTCTTTCAGAGCAGGCGAACGTTTCGACTGAACAATCACAGAGAATTTTTGCGATGCTTCAAAGCATTCGCGATCAGCTTCAAAATAACGACGAGATGAAAGGGCTTGTCCGTGCGCTCAACGGGCGATACGTCGAGCCGGGACCGGGTGCGGACATAATTCAAAATCCGAACATCCTTCCGACAGGCCGAAACACGCACGCGATCAATCCTTATGCGATCCCGTCATCAACTGCGATGCGTCGCGCAGAGCCAATCGCAAAAGCTTTGCTTGAGCGCAATCTGAAAGAAGCGGGCCGTTATCCTGAATCAATCGCGATGGTATTGTGGGGCATTGACAACATCAAGACCGAAGGCGAAGCAGTCGCGCAAGCACTATGGCTTTTAGGCGTTCAGCCTAAACGCGATTCGCTCAATCGCGTGAGCGATGTTGACATCATACCGCTGGATCAACTGAATCGCCCGCGCATTGATCTTGTGATGACAGTTTCAGGAATCTTCCGCGACCTGTTCGGCACGACGATGGCTTTGCTGGATGCGGCAGTTCGACGTGTGGCGATGCTTGATGAACCACACGACATGAATTTCGTTAAAAAGCACATCGCCGAACAGATGGATGAAAGCGTTTGCTCGTTTGACGAAGCCGCGGTGCGAGTCTTTTCAAACGCAGCGGGAAACTATGGCACCAACGTCAATTTCATGGTGCTCGACAGCCAGTGGGAAGACAGTCGCGAGCTTGGCGATTTGTTCGTCACAAGAAAATGTTTCGCTTACGGGCGCGACTCCGAAGGCCGCAGCTTCGATGGGCGCGAAGCGCGAAGGCTTTTAGAGCAGGCATTGGCGCGCGTCGAAGTCACTTATCAAAATATTGACACGACCGAAGTCGGCATCACGGATGTTGATCATTACTTTGAATATCTGGGCGGCGTCTCTAAAGCAGTTGAGCAGAGAACGGGCGAGCGACCGCGAATTTATTTGTCTGACACTCTTTCGCCGGGCGCTAAAGTTAGAACGCTCGAAGAGACGATCAAACTCGAAACTCGCACAAAGACGCTCAATCCGAAATGGTTTGAAGGGATGTTGCGTCACGGATTCAGCGGCGTTGCCGAAATAGAGCATCACGTGACAAATACTTTTGGCTGGTCTGCGACAGCCGATGCGGTTGACGATTGGATTTATGATGAAGTCGCGGCAACTTTTGTGCTCGACGAAAACATGCTCGACCGGTTGCGCTCGCTTAATCCGCATTCTGCGCGGACGCTTGTGGGGCGATTGCTGGAAGCTTCGGGGCGCGGCTTCTGGTCTGCGGACAATGCCGTGCTCGACCGTTTGCAGGATGTTTTTGCCGGGCTCGAAGACGAACTGGAAGGAGTGACAGGGTGAAAACAGTCGTCTTCTATGTCGGCACAAGTTTGCTTGC
>DATEKX010000503.1:0-9140 GCA_035277165.1 Blastocatellia bacterium
TGACTGATCCATACATCATTGTCCAAGCCATTAGCGGCCTGGACTCTTTCCTGCGCTCGGTAAGAAATAATACTCAACTGTTTCGGGATTTCCGTTTTCTAGTCTTGCCCATCGGGCCAATCCTCGGCGATCGCGAATCAATCGTAGGCGATGACCTGCCGGGATTAGTTCGCTTGCCTGTCTGGCCGCCTCCACTGCTGTTGGCAGAGTTGATTAGTCAGGCGGCGGCAGTCGTCGGCCACAGCTACCATCTGGCGGTCACCGCGCTTGCTTTTGGAGTGCCGGTTTTCAGTTCGGCAGACCTTTCCTTCTGGAAATACACTGCCCTATCGGACTTCGAGACGATCTTTTCTTTGCCGAAAGAGGCCGAGATAGACCCACGGTGGTTCATTACACGAGTGGGGAAAAATCGCCCCTCTCCGGCGGCGTGCGCGGCACTTGGTCAATTAGCCCATCACTGGGATCGCACTGCAACAATCCTCTGCGAAGGAACCACTGCCACGCAACCGGCGCTCAATCGCTTCTGGCAATCATTACCGAACCTGCTCGAAGCCTCAGATGAACGGGGTAAGCTGCTGGCTCAGGCGCATGCGGATATCGCGACGCGCGATGACCGCATCGCGACACTATACAATTCTCCTTCAATGAGAGTCACCGCCCCGCTGCGATTTCTTATGCGCAACCTGAAACGTTTGGTGAGGAAATAGACGCAGAAGATGATAGACCTGACGCAAATTGCACGACACACGATGCAGACTCAACCTTACGCATGGGCCGAGGTCGGCGACCTGTTTTCGCCGAAAGACGCGGCGGCCCTTGCAGCTTCCTTTCCTCGCGATCATTTCAAAACGGTTGTGGGTTACGACGGCGAAAAAGATTATGAGTATGAAGCGCGTGCGCTGATTGCGATGGGGGCCAGTGTCGCTTCGTATCCTGAGCAATTGAGTGAAGCATGGTTAAGTCTGGCGCACGATCTGCTCTCACCGGCTTATCGTATCGCCATGTCAAAGTTGACGGGGTGTGATCTGACTATGGTTCCGATGGAGGCGAATGTTTTTCACTACGGGCCGGGGGCGCGACTTGGGCCGCACTCTGACTTAAAGGACAAAATCGTCACACACGTGCTCTATTTCAACGAGTCGTGGAACAGAGATGACGGCGGCTGTCTGACCATTTTGCGCTCTGCAGACTCCGCCGACGTTGCCGCCGAGATTGTACCCATCGTCGGCAATTCCTCTGTGTTGGTGCGCTCAGAGAAGTCCTGGCATGCGGTGTCGCGAGTTGTAAACGGCTGCCTGTGTTCTCGGCGCAGCCTGACCGCGACGTTCTATCAGCCCGGTTCCGTCAGCACAATGTGGCCGCCCGAAGATACGCCGCTGCTGCGCCAGTACAATGCCGATGACCCGGAAATCAAAACACGTCGAGATGTGAGTTTGTGGGCACGCTTGCGGCGGCGATTCGCGCCCTAGAAGTGATATAGCAATTGCATTTGTAATAAACTTAGCCGCGCTATATCTTATTGCACAACGATTATGGGCAGCAGTAAAAAGATGAAATCGAACGCCACAGCGATCTCTGTTGTAGTGCCGTTGTGCAATGAACGCCCCGCGCTCGAAGAGCTTTATAATCGTCTGACGGCCTCGCTCACTCAGATTGCGGATGAGTATGAAATAATCTTTGTGGATGATGGGAGCGTTGACGGCTCGATAGAAAAAATCAAAGAGTTTCGCGCGACCGACCCGGCGGTCCGATACGTTCGCTTCCGCAGGAATTTCGGCAAGTCGGCTGCGCTGGCAGCAGGCTTTCGCAGCGCGCGTTATCCAATAATCGCCACTATGGACGCAGACCTGCAGGATTTGCCCGAGCAATTGTCTTTGCTTGTTGACAAGCTGAAAGAAGGATGTGATCTGGTTTCCGGGTGGCGACACAATCGTCACGATAAATTGACGAAACGAATCAGCTCGAAGATTTACAATCGTGCAACATCTTTTCTGACAGGCGTAAGGCTGCACGACATCAACTGCGGGCTGAAGTGTTATCGCAGAGAAGTGCTGGATGAAGTGATGATCTACGGCGAGCGACATCGCTATATACCTGTGCTGGCAAGCTATCGCGGATTTGTATTAGGCGAAGTGAAAATAGAGCACGCAGAGCGAGAGCACGGCCATTCTCATTACGGGTTCGAGAGAGTATATGGCGGCATATTCAGCCTGCTTACAGTCATTCTCATGACGCGCTACACGAATCGCCCGCTGCATTTTTTTGGTTTTCTGGGAGCATTTCTAGGACTTGTGGGAACGGTAATTGACGCATACCTGATCGCAGGCCGCGTATTCTTCAATTACTGGTTGACCAATCGGCCTTTGCTCATCATCGGAACGCTGCTCGTAATCGTCGGCGTTCAATTCATTCTTTTCGGATTGCTCGCAGAGATGATCGCTTTTTCGTACCGGCGCGAAAGCGATTACTCGGTTGTTGAAACAAGCGAGGAAACAAAAGACATGATGTCGGATGAGGCCGTCCGTCGCATAGAGGCAAAGCGGAAGGACGTTGGCCGATGAAGGTCGCAATAATCGGGCCTGCATATCCGCTCAGAGGCGGCATAGCTCATCACGTATACTGGCTGCGACAAGAATTGATTTCGCGCGGCCACACAGTTCTTGTTATCTCGTTTCGCAAACTATACCCTTCGCTGCTGTTTCCCGGCACAACAGAAACGGACACAAGCAAGCTCAAGCTGGACGCAGACGCGCGCGCACAGCTTACGCCGCTCAGTCCCGCGACATGGCGCAAAGCAATCAAGTCGGTGAAAGCGTTCGCGCCCGACATCGTCGTGTTTCAATGGTGGCAACCGTTTTTTGGTTTGATGGTCGGCACGCTTGCCCGAAGCTTCAACAGAGCAGGCATAAAATGCGTTATCGAATGTCACAACGTCTTTCCTCATGAGGCCAGCCCCGTAGACCGCGCGCTGCTGCGGTTTGCTTTCTCGCCCGTCCATAGTTTCATCACTCATTCGAGGAAAGACCGCGAGCTTCTGGCTACGCTCGTGCCTGAAAGAAAAATCAGCGTTTCGCCTCTGCCTGTGCTTGATGAGTTTTGCGGCGAGAATCGAAGCGAGCGCAACGGGCGAACGATTCTATTTTTCGGGAAGGTGCGAAAGTACAAAGGGCTTCAAGTGTTGCTGGAGGCGATGCCGCGAGTGCTTTCCGAAATCGAATGCGAGCTTGTGATCGCGGGCGAGTTTTATGATTCCGTGGACAAGTACCGGCGACTAATCCGCGAGCTTGGAATAGAAAGCCATGTGCGAATCATAAATCGCTACGTACCGAATGAAGAGGTGTCCGAATTTTTCGAGCGGGCCGATGTGTTAGTGCTGCCTTATGTGAGCGCGAGTCAAAGCGGAGTTGCGCGCATCGCCGTCTCGAACGTTTTGCCCGTCATCGTAAGCGACGCGGGCGGGTTGGCGGATGCGGTGATTGAAAATGTGAACGGCCTCGTGTTCCCTGCCAGAGATTCAAACGCACTCGCAGAGCGGATAGTGAATTATTTCGCAAACAATCTGGGGCCGGTCTTTGCTCAGAACATGCGCGCCCGAACTAGCGCCGATTCGGGTTGCACTATCGTCGAATCCATCGAAGAAGCAATGCAGACACAGGAAGAATTAAGAATTAAGAATTAAAAATTAAGAATGTAAGATAGGTTCGTGGCTCACTTTGCAAGCATTTTTAATTCTTAATTCTTAATTCTTAATTTCCCTTCTGCGCGCCTGAATGCGACGAGACGCTCGGTTAATTCTTCGCGCCGCGCTTTTCCTCCGGGCAACAATCGTTTAAGAATCAACGCCGTCTTCATTGCAAACTTGTAAAGCGAAACAGATGCGCGGCCTCTGTGTTTGGCGAGAAAAAGCATCTGGCTCGAATAAAGCTGGCACAACATCTCAAGCCTGCGATTCGCGCTCGATTGCGCGCCGTGATGAATAGCCGTGCCGCGCCCTGTAAAGCAGATTGTCCATCCGCGATTCCTCAATCTCAGGCAGAGGTCTTCGTCTTCCGAATACATGAAAAACCGCTCATCGAACAAGCCGACTTCATCAAGTGCGGCGCGCCTCACAAGCAAGCAGGCGGCTTCTATCCAATCAACCGAGCAGTCCGTCAAGTTTGCATCCGGTCGCAAACGATGCGTCCTTTTCGTGAAGCTCAAAAGCTCAAGCGCCTGATTGAACGGCGTGAGAAAGTTTCTCGTGCTGGTCATCTCTTCGCCCTGAGCATTGATCAAGCGGCAACCCGCCGCGCCGCAACGACTATTCGAGCCGAGCAAGTCAACTAGCGCCGAGAAAGCTTCCGGCGTCAAGCGCGCATCGCTGTTCAGCAATAGTATGAACGGCGCGCTCGTCTGTGTGATGGCTTGATTTGCGGCAGCGCCGAAACCAAGATTCGTCGAGTTGCGAATGATTACGGCTTCGGGGCAAGCCTCACGCGCGGCTTCATAGCTGCCGTCGCCCGATGCGTTGTCAACGACCATGAGTTCGATGCTCGTACTTTTTTTGCTTTCGATGACCGAGGCCAGGCAGGAAAGCAAAAGCGATCTGGTGTTGTAGCTGACAACGACTATGGCAACTTGAGGGCGCACGCTCATCGCGGGAGAACATATTGAACAACAAGCGCCCGTGTCAATCTTGCCTGCGACTAACCGATGCGGTTATACCTTTGTCCTGCGATATGTCACAAAGCGATCAACTCGTCAAAAATTCCGAACCGCTGGTATCGGTCATCGTGCCCTGCTACAACTCAGCGCGGACGATTCGCCAGTGCTTGAACGCGATACTCAATCAGCGCGCTTCTTTTTCGTTTGATGTGATTGTTGTTGATAGTTCCTTTGACGAGACGCCAAAGATCGTAGAGCGCGAGTTCCCTGCAGTGCGGCTAATTCATCTGGACAAGCGCACGTTCGCCGGAGCCGCGCGCAACATCGGAGTGCGCGCGACGCGAGGCGAGTACTGTTTGATGATTGATTCGGATTGTGTGGCTCATCCCGATTTGATTGAGCGAGCAATCAAGCAACACCGTGAAGGAGAGTATGCGGCTGTCGGAGGCTCGCTCGGCAACGGCACGCCGAAAAGTTTGAGCGGGTTGATTTCCTACTTGATCGAGTTCAAAGAGTTCATGCCGACTACGGATTTCAGATTGGAGACGAGCATACCTACGGCAAACATCGCTTACCGCCGCGAAGCGTTGGAGCGATACGGTTGCTTTGATGAAAGCATGTGGCTTGCTGAAGACATCCTGCTCAACTGGAAGATGCACGCAGCAGGCGAGCGAATTCTTTTTGACCCTGAGATCAAAGTGACGCATTTGAATCGCACAGGCTGGCGTGAAGTGCTGACCTATCAGGTCGGGCTTGGGCGGATGTCGGCAGTGGCGCGGAGGCGGGGCGGGCTGCCGGGAAAAATTCTGCTCAAGTATCCCGTGCTCGTTACGCTGATGCCGTTTGTGAGAACACTGAGAGCGGCTCAATGGTTATTGAAGTACGACAGAAAAATGTTTCTGTTATTTCTGTTGATCTGGCCGTTATATTTGCTGGCAGCAACATTCTGGTCATTCGGTTTTCTTGAAGAATGCTTGAGGAATGAGAGGTAGCGAGTTTTTACTTTAACGCTGGCAGGTGTTCTCTAAGCTCTCTGCGCAACTCGCCGCGAGTGTCGTGTGATATGCTGCGAACTTTATCCATGTTGATTTCTATATCTTCGAGTCGAGCAAGCACGCCTTCCCAGATTGGCCTGGTTTCATGCAATCGCGCATCAACTTTCTGTTCTAACGCATTTACTTGAGACTGCAGGTTCTGCACGCCCGATTGCAATTCCTGCACATCAGATCGTAATTCCTGCATATTCGCTCCGAGTTGGTGGACAAGCGATATAAGCGAATCGATCTTATCTTCGGTCGGTATCTGTTTAGTCGTATCGTCGTTGCTCATACTGCAAATTGTATAGCATGAGGGCGAGCGTCACAATAAAACATCATCCGCATACGCTGTAAATTGCACCCTGAAAGCCAGGTGTATATCATTCACCTATGACTACGAAAAAAGAATCCCACGAAGCCATCGAGGTTTCCCTGACCGGGCATATGCTGCTCGATAATCCTCTGCTCAACAAAGGCACGGCGTTTCCCGATAACGAGCGACGCGAGTTCGAGTTGCTCGGACTGTTGCCTCCTCACGCGGCTACAATGGATGAACAGCTTGCGCGCACCTATGGCAGCTATAAACAAAAAGATACTGATATCGAACGCTACATCTTTCTTATCAGCCTGCAAGACCGCAACGAAACGCTCTTTTATCACATGCTCGAATCGCATATCACAGAGATGATGCCTATCATCTACACTCCGGTCGTAGGACTGGCCTGCCAGCAGTTCAGTCGCATCTATCGCCGCCCGCGCGGGCTGTTCATCTCTTACCCGGAACGCAACAACATTGACAGCATACTTGCCAACGCGCCGCACTCTAATCCTCAAGTGATAGTCGTAACAGATGGCGAACGCATACTTGGATTGGGCGATCTGGGCGTTGGCGGCATGGGCATTCCTGTCGGCAAGCTTTCGCTCTACACGCTCTGCGCGGGGATACCGCCTCAGCTTACGCTGCCTGTCATGCTCGATTGCGGAACCAACAATCAAGGGCTGCTCGAAGACCCGCTCTACCTGGGCTGGCGACACGAACGCGTGCGCGGCGATGAGTACGATCAGTTCGTCGAAGCGTTCATTTCAGCCGTGACGCGAAGGTTTCCAAACGTGCTTTTGCAATGGGAAGACTTTTCCAAAAACAACGCGGCGCGACTGCTCGACCGTTATCGCGACCGACTCTGCACGTTCAACGATGACATACAGGGAACGGGCGCTGTGGCTCTGGCCGGGTTGCTGGCAGCGGCGCAAGTAATCAAATCTAAGATAAGCGAGCAGCGCGTAGTCATGTTCGGAGCAGGCTCGTCCGCGACAGGCATTAGCGATCAGATAAAGGCCGCGATGATGAGCGAAGGTCTCACGGAAGAAGAAGCCAAGTCGAGAATCTGGCTCATTGACAGTCACGGCCTTGTACTCAATGACGGAACAGATTCCGAACCGTCCAGACATAAATTCGCTCAACAAGTTGAACGAGTGAAAGATTGGCAGTTGGAAAATACCGATGGCATTTCGTTTATGGATGTCGTCAGAAACCTGCGCCCGACCGTATTGATAGGCACCTCGGCGCAGCCGGGCGCTTTCACCAGAGAGGTCGTTCGCGAGATGGCTGCGCACGTCGAGCGACCTATCATCTTTCCGTTGTCTAATCCTACGTCGAAGAGTGAAGCAGCGCCTTCGGATTTGATTAACTGGACGGATGGTCGCGCGCTCGTGGCAACGGGCAGCCCGTTTCCGCCCGTCACATTTAAGAATCGAATCTTTCACATAGGCCAGTGCAATAACGCTTTCATCTTTCCGGGCGTAGGACTGGGAGTTCTGGCATCGAATGCGCAACGCGTGACCGACGAAATGTTTGTAGCTGCGGCGCGAGCGCTTGCGGAATTCTCTCCTGCGCTCGACGACGATACGGCATCGCTCTTTCCTTCGCTCGAAGACGTGCGCAAAGTATCACGGCGCGTGGCGCTTGCCGTTGCGACGGAAGCCGAGCGCGCGGGGCTTGCCGAAACAACAACTCGCGAAGAGATAGAGCGGCGCATTGACGAGAAGATGTGGCTTCCACGATACGCGCCCTACAAACGCAAGAAAGGTTGAAGCAATAAACTTTTCAGTCGAGCCGTTTCCGGCGTATTATCGAATTGCAGAGGTCAACCGGACATTTCAGTGGGACGAGCGGTTGCGCCCGTTGCGCAAAACAAAAAATCGAGAGGAACGATCATGAGCAAAGACACTCTAACAATAATAGATAATCGGACGGGCAAACAGTACGAAGTCCCCATCGAATACGAAACTATAAAGGCTATGGACTTGCGAAAAATCAAAGCTTCGGAAGACGACTTCGGGATTATGAGCTACGACCCTGCCTTTATGAACACCGCATCGTGCAAGAGCCGCGTAACATTCATTGACGGCGACAAAGGAATTCTTCGCTATCGCGGATACCCGATAGAACAACTCGCCGAAAAGAGCACATATCTTGAAGTCGCATATCTTATCCTGCACGGCGAGCTTCCCTCGTCGTCGCAGTTGCAAGACTGGACATGGAACATCACTCATCACACGTTCATTCACGAGCAGATAAAGAAATTCATGGAAGGGTTTCACTACAACGCGCATCCGATGGGCATGCTCATAGCAACGGTGGGCGCGCTTTCGACCTTTTACCCCGAAGCGAAACACATCTTTGACGAGGAATCGCGCAGCAAACAGGTTTACCGGCTCATCGCAAAGATTCCCACAGTCGCCGCGTTCGCTTATCGCCACAGCGTCGGGCAGCCTTACAACTATCCTGATAATGATCTGAGCTACACCGGCAACTTCTTAAACATGATGTTCAAGATGACCGAAGTGAAATATCAACCGAACCCCGTGCTTGAACGCGCGCTCGATGTCTTGTTCATACTCCACGCAGACCACGAACAGAATTGCAGCACGAATGCCATGCGCAGCATTGGCAGTTCGCATGTTGATCCTTACTCTGCGGTCGCGGGCGCGGCGGCGGCGCTCTACGGGCCGCTGCACGGCGGAGCGAATGAAGCAGTGCTCAGGATGCTTGATGAAGTCGGATCGAAAGACAATGTGCCTGCATATATCAAGCGAGTGAAAGGCGGCGAGGTGCGATTGATGGGCTTCGGCCATCGCGTCTATAAGAACTACGACCCGCGCGCAAAGATAATCAAGCAGGTCGCGCACGAAGTATTCGAGGTGACGGGAAAAAATCCGGTCATTGACATTGCTTTAGAGCTTGAGCGAATTGCTCTGGAAGATGATTACTTCGTCAGCCGCAAGCTCTACCCGAACGTGGATTTTTATTCAGGAATCATTTATCAGGCGATGGGTTTCCCTGTTGATATGTTCCCCGTGCTGTTTGCGATTCCTCGCACGTCGGGCTGGCTCGCGCAGTGGGAAGAGATGCTGTTAGACAGCGAACAGAAGATAGCGCGGCCCCGCCAGATTTATCTC
>DATEKX010000504.1:0-3653 GCA_035277165.1 Blastocatellia bacterium
AACCAGCCGCCCATCATCAAGCCGCGCATTCTTATTGGCGCGACTTTCGACACGAGCGCAAGCCCCATCGGTGAAAGCATCAGCTCGCCTAATGTCACTATTCCGTATGAGCAGATGAGCCACATCGGTGATACTTTGAAAGCATACGGGTCGCTTCCCGTTACGCTCGCTTCTCCCGCCTTCGCCGCGAAGTACAGAAGAAAGAAGGACAGGCCGGTAAGCGTCATCCCAATTGCCATCTTGGTCGGGGTTGAAGGCTCTTTGCCTTTGCTATCGAGCCATTTCCAGAACCACACCAGCGGGAAGGTCAGAGTAACGACCCATATCGGATTGATCGCATTCGAGAGGGTGCCCGTGACGTTCCATTCCGTGTTCTTGTCCGCCCAGTAGGTGAGCGTAGAACCGTTCTGGTGAAAGACCATCCAGAAAACGATGACTATCAGAAATATTACAATCAGCGCGGCTATTCGCCTCCCCTCAGGCACCATATCCATAGCGCTGGCTTTCGCCTTATGCGAATCCTGATGGCTTATGCCCTTGGGCGGAGCATCCACCGTAACAGGCGCCGTATCGGCTATCGGCTCAGCGAGGATAGCGCCCTTCTTCGGGTTTTCAACATAGCTCTTAAACTTCCAAAGTACGCCGACAGAGATGAGCATTCCGAAAGCAGCAACAGCGAAGGCAGGGTGATTGCCAAATTTTTCTTTCACAATCTCCATCACGATAGGTGCTGTAGCAGCCCCTACGTTAATGCCCATGTAGAAAATGTTATATGCACGGTCTTTAAGATGGCTGCCTTCGGGATAAAGATTACCGACCATCGTTGAAACGTTCGGCTTGAACAAGCCGTTACCAATCACCAGACAGGTCAGCGCGGCATACACGGCTGTAAGCGACCGGAATGAAAGCAGCAGGTGCCCGGCCATAAAAAATACGCCGCCAATCATAACGGCCCTGCGATAACCCAGTTTTTTGTCAGCGAGCCAACCGCCTATGAGAGGGCTGGCATAGACGAACATCAAGTAGTTCGAATAGAGAGTTGTGGTTCGCTCGGCTGTCCATCCGAACCCTTCATCGGGATTTTGCATGTAAAGCGTAAAGAGCGCCAACATCGAGTAGAAACTGAAACGCTCCCACATCTCTGTAGCGAACAGAACGTAAAGCCCCTTTGGATGCTTGTTCAAATCGCCCGGCACGGCATTTACAACATCCGGCGTGTGAGTGCTGGTAGCCATAATCTGGTGACTCCTTCGATTAAATTTGACAGCGGGATTGCAAACCAACAACCCTCAACTGATCGCGGCAGATCAGCCCCCGCAACACCCCTTGCGGGAATAGCTCATTGGCAGTTCGAGAAATTTAATTTTATACGAGCCACAATGAGCACAGCAAATGCTTTAAGATAAACATGCGGTTTTGAAATGCTTGTTGGAGAGCTTTTCAATCTTGGCAATTTGCATGGCTCGGGCTACACTCTAGCTAGTCAACATCACCGCGATTGCTTTGCGGAACAAATCATCTATAAAGGATGCGCAGAATAATATGTTTGAATGGGAAGCGGGCGGCAAACATTTTCATATACGCGAAACCGCGAATTATGATGAATATCACACAATCGAAGTTTTACAGAAAGAGGCGTGGGGCTTCGATGATCTTGACGTAGTTCCGGCGGCGGCTTTCGTTGCAACACAGTGGGCTGGCGGAATAGTGCTGGGCGCATTTGACGGCAATGTGATGATAGGGTTTGCCTACGGATTTCCTGCTTACGAAGATGGTCGCACCTCGCTTCACTCGCACATGCTCGCCGTCAAACCTGAATATCGCAACGCTCAGGCAGGCTTCAATCTCAAGCTCGCGCAACGTGACTTTGCGCTAGGCAAAGGACTCAACGAAATCACATGGACGTTTGATCCGCTTCAGAGCTTGAACGCTCATTTGAACTTTGCAAAGCTCGGCGTCATATCCGAACGTTACATATTGAACTTCTACGGCGAGACATCATCAAGCCCGCTGCACCAGGGCTTCGGCACCGATCGCTTATGGGTGCGGTGGCTGCTTGAAAGCGACCGGGTGAAGCAGCGCACATCTCGCGATAAACCCGCGTCCCGTCCCCACACTCCTTTAACGCCGGAAGACGTTTCTCAATCGGCGCTCGTCCATAGCGCGGATGGTCTGCCGCGCCTCGCGGATTTCGATCCGCTGCTGTCAAGTAATCGCTGCTTTATAGAAATACCGTACGACATTACTTCAATCAAAGAGCGCGACCCGGAAGCCGGTCGCGTATGGCGCGAGGCTACGCGCGCAGCTTTTCTGGCAAGCATAAAGGCAGGCTTCACGGTCGAAGACTTCTTGAAACTTGAAAGTCAGGATCGCCCGCGCTGGTTTTACCTGCTAACTCGCTGAATCTCTGTTCGAGAGCGCAAGGCTATACTTTCCGGTCTCTCTTCTCAAGGACTTCCAAAATTCCTGTTGACACAAATTATCGTTTTACTTATATTCCTTACGAGCCAAAATGAAAATGGTTTTCATTTTCGCAAACAGAGAAGCGAGGAAATGATGGCAGGGCACGACACTGCGACGGGATCACATTACAGATGCTTTCGCTGCGAATCAGGATGCGTTCATCTGGTTTGCGGTCACACTATGTTGACGCTATCGCCGAATCAGTTTCTGCAATTCGCCGATTCTATAAGCGCAATGCGCCATGAAATTCTCGAAGAGAACGACCCGCTCGTCGTATCCGAGAATGACAGCATAGTTGTGATGTAATAAGATTGGCAATCGAGGAAAATCAATGAGCGCAACTACGAAATTGATCTTTGCCGCATTCGTAATCACCCTGCTCACGGCGTTCACCCCCGCTCAAGATGCAAACAACAAGACTGGCAGTAAATCAACGACTGCAAAAACAGGCATCCTGCTGCTTGCTCATGGCGGCAGTAAACAATGGAACGATGAAGTCAGCAAACTCGCAGCGCAAGTCAATGAAACTGCCCCTGTCGAGGTCGCGTTCGGGATGGCAACTAAACGCAACATTCAAAGCGCGGTTGACCGGCTCGCTTCTCGCGGCGTCGGTGAGATAGTCGCTGTGCCGTTGTTCGTATCTTCGCATAGCTCTGTCATCACTTCTACAGAGTACCTGCTTGGTGCGCGTAAAGAAGCGCCGCCGGAGCTTGCCGTGTATGCAAAGATGGATCACAGTCACGGCGAGCATCACGCAAGCGACGCGACGATTGACCCGACGACGCCAGTCAAATCGCCCGTCTCCATTCGCATGGTCACGGCTTTAGACCGCCACGCAACAGTTTCAGAAATACTGCTTTCGCGCGCCATCAGCATCAGCCGCGAGCCTGAGCGTGAAACGGTTGTCATCGTTGCGCACGGCCCTGTGTCTGACGAAGAGAATGCAAAATGGCTGGCCGACATGGCCGCGCTCGCCGAGCGGATAAAGAAGGCAAGTCGGTTCCAGCGCATAGAATATTTGACAGTGCGAGACGACGCGACCGAACCCATTCGCTCGCAAGCCACAGCCGAATTGCGTTCGGTCGTCGAGCGCGCAATCGGCGAAGGCCGCAAAGTCTTGATCGTTCCTTTGCTGTTGTCCTACGGAGGCATAGAAAACGGCGTCAAAAAACGCCTCGAAGGTCTCAGCT
>DATEKX010000505.1:0-2889 GCA_035277165.1 Blastocatellia bacterium
CCCGTTCAATATGCGCGGATCAACATCTCCCGTGATTGCAAAGCCTGCCGCGTCAACAAGCACCAGGCGTTCGACTTTTTCAGGATGCGCAAGCGTGTAAGCGGCGGCAGTCCATCCGCCCAGCGAGTTGCCCACAAGCGATGCCCGCTCAAGTTTGAGTTCTTTATAAAACCCGTCGAGAAAATCAACCAGCGTGCCGACGCGATAATTGATCATGGGCTTGTCCGAGCGTCCGAAGCCTATCTGGTCGGGAACTATGACTCTATACTTTTGAGAGAGCGGCCCGATGGTCTGCGCCCAGTTCGACACATCGCCGCCCAGCCCGTGAAGCAATATAACGACGGGGCCGCTGCCTGCTTCCTGATAATGAATCTTCACGCCGTAAACCGTCGCGGTTTTATCTGCGACGGCTGACTGTTTGGTCGCGGTCGTTTGCGCGGAAGCAGTGATCGAGATCGCAAGCAGAGATACTATTGCCAACGCGAGCTTGAAGGCTCGGCTGCGCGAGTCGTAAGCGGAAAGCTTTTGCATGGTGGCCTCCAGTCCGGTTACACCCAGACTTTTTCTATAGGCTCATTCGCTTTTTCGGCGGGCCATTCTTCGGGCGTATAGAATTTGGCGTCTATGTCGAGAAGCGAATAGTAAGGAACGCCGCCCGTATCGAAGTGCGCATCGTTGAAATGCACGAGCGAGCCGACGGCGACCACTTCAGCGCCCGCCTGTCGAATCAAATCCAACATGTTCATGACAACTTTGCCTGACCGCACTATGTCGTCAACGAGTATGCACTTGAGGCCGCGCGCATCCAGATACTGGCGAAAGTGATATTTGCCTTCGTCCTTTTCCGCCCAGAAAATCTGATCGGCGTCGAGCGCTTCGCGTATGCCAAACGCTACGGGTATGCCGCCCGCCGCCGGAGCTACTATTGCGCAATCGGGCAACGCCGCCAGCACTTCGGGTTCTTTGCGAAGCAGGCGAGAGAGCGCGACGTTCAACACGCGCGCGTTGCCGTGGTATCGCATCGCAAGCGGCATTTGAAAGTAGTAATTCGATTGCAACCCGTTGGGGAACTCGAAGCGGCCTTCGCGCAACGCGCCGGTCTCTCTTAAAAGGTCGAGCACCTGATCGGGCGAGGGTATGAGTTGAGGTCTTGGAATCAGCATTGGTCCTCCGTCTGAGCTTGAGAGCGCTTCAAGCAGGTGTGACTTACGTACAGCGCTTCAAGGATAATATAAGGAACGATTTCATTAAAGGCGCATTATATTTGCTCATCACGGTTGTTTCAAGGTAAGCAGTCCCGGATGAATGGCTCGCGGCTAAAATGACAACGGCACGCTGTCACGCATGAGGTGATAAAAGTTGGCCGATGTGCGGCTAAGCTCGGCAAACTCTGACTGCTCCCACCGGCGGTGAAGCAGGAATTGCGTGTGATTGTATGCGCCTATGAATGGAATTCTGATCAGGTCTTTCGGAGGCGCGCCTTTGACGAACAGCGGGTTGAAGACTTCCATGTGTACTTCGACGCGACCCTCTTCAAACATACCGATGTGCAAGGCGGCTGTCGCTGCGTCTGTTTCCATCCATCCGTGCTCCCACGCTTTATGATTCCACGCATTCAAGTAGGCGAACAGCCCGTTGCCGAGCGTGCATTCGGTATACGTGCCGCGCTTGCCCGATTTTGAATTCAGCACATCGGCAAGCGTGCCTGCTTCGGTTTCGCGCGGCCAGAAGAAAAAGCCTCCGTCCCACGGCCAGCCGTCTATGTGTCCTACGGAGCCGAGCCAGCCTTCGTTGTGAATCTTGTCTATGAGCAGAGCCGTCGAGCGTTGATAGTGGCCGTCCCAACTGTCCCAAACATCGCGAGCGGTTTGCTCGTCTTCGGTGTTGGCAACAATGCGCGAAACGTGCGCGATCATCTCAGCATCAGGCGCATCCCACGAGCGAGTCACCTGATGCCACGCGGGAATAGGCGTGTCTGCATCCGAATGCGTCAGGTAAACAGGGTAATCATCGGGCACGCCGAACATATCTATATTCCTCCGCGCAGAGTCTACAAACTTTCAGCGACGGCTTCAACGCGGCACGCGCATTGCCCTTTCTCGTGTTGGTGATGATTAAAGGGTTTCGCCGGTCTGTTTCGGTACGAGTGATGATTACATATGCCGCGTTCCGATACGACCGCAACGCAAGTTTATGAATACGAAAGGTAGGGTAATAAAATGTCTGAATATCGAGAGAGGCGAGTTGTAGTCGAAGAAGCGCCCATAGGGCGTAGACCCGTAGTTGAAGAACAATATGATACGGTCGTGCACGAGCGGCAAGGAATGTCGGGCGCGGCAATCGCTGCGATTGTGATAGCGGGAATTGCTGCCGCTGTGCTTATAACAATGATGATAGTCAGCAGCAATCAACAAAGCCGCGAGGATGAACTTATGCGCCAGCGCGATAGGGCCGAAGCCGATGCGAGAGCCGCGCAGGCAGCAAATCAGCAACAGCCCGTGCCTCAGCCTGTGCCGTCTCAGTCGCAGCCTTCCACTGTGGTTGTGCCGGTTCCTGTTCCTGTGCCCAGCGCTTCGCAGCCTGCGCCATCCACAACCACACCTGCTGTCTCGGATACGAGCATAGAAGTGGACATCACTTCAAAGATGATAGATGACAGCGAACTGCGGTCACATCCGCTTGATGTAAAATTCTCTGGCGGGACGGCGACACTGAGCGGCTCGGTGCCGAGCGAAGAACTCAAGACGCGAGCCGAACAAGTTGCTAAGACCATCAAAGGCGTGCGCCGCGTCGTTAATAACATCACAGTCAGCGCGCAGTAATTAAAAGATTCACCGCAGAGAGGCCGCAGGGCGCAGAGGATGCGCGGAGGTTAAGCAAATATAAAAC
>DATEKX010000506.1:0-4842 GCA_035277165.1 Blastocatellia bacterium
TGTCGAAGAAGCGAATCTCGCGGTGAACATTTCGATGCTGCGCAAAGTGCTCGGAGAAACGCCTGACGGCGGGCAATACATCGAAACGCTTCCCAGGCGCGGCTATCGCTTTGCCGCCGAGGTGAAAGAGTTTTTGGAAGAGCCGCCAAAATCAAAACCAATATATGTTCAGCAGCCCGATGCAGAGCAGGCAATAATCACTGAGCCTGATTCCGACTTTGTGCCCGCGTCAAAGCCGAGCGCGATTCGAAACCGCACGAGAGCGCAAAAGCTGACGGCGATTGCTATTGCTTCGGGAATCTTGATCGCCGTTGCAATTGTCGCTTATCTGCTCTTTGCGGCCAGAGGCGAGCGTAGCGACTCGGCGCAGGTGAAACGTCTTGCGGTGCTGCCGTTCAGAGACCAGAGGCCGAGCGAGGAAACAGATTATCTCCGTTTTGCTCTGGCCGATTCAGTAATAAACAAACTCGATTTCCTGAAGTCGCTTGTCGTCCGTCCCTCATCTTATATCGAGAAATTTTCTCGTCAGGAAATAGACCCTCAGCAGGCGGCGAAAGAACTTGATGTGAATACGCTGCTGATGGGCAGCTATATCAAAGACGGCGACGACCTCATAGTAAACGCGCAGTTGATAGACGTGGCGAGCGGCGAAAAGCTGTGGAGCGAATCCATCAATGTGAAGAATTATGAGTTGAGGCATGTGCAGGATTATGTGGCGCGGCAAGTGGTCAAAGGGATGAGGCTGAACCTGACCCCTGCCGAAGGCGAGCGATTTGATCGCAACGTGTCAAACAATCCTGTGGCTTATGAATATTTCCTTCGCAGCCGCTATCTGATGTCAACCAACAATCATCGCAAGGCGATTGAATTGCTCACAAAGTCTGTTGAGCTTGACCCGAACTACGCTCTGGCGTGGGCTTATCTGGCGCGAGCCTATCACATCAACGCGTTGCAATTTACGGGCGACAAAACAGAGCTTTCCGCCGCCGAAGCCGATTACGATCAGGCTTTGGAGCTTGACCCTAATCTCTCAGAGACTCGATTGCTGAAAGCCAAACTGTTTACTGAAACAGGCCGCGTCGAGCAGGCAATCCCGATTCTGCTCGAACTGATGAAGGCGCATCCGAACATGGCCGCCGCCTACTGGGAATTGAGCTACGCCTACCGTTATGCGGGGCTGTTGGACGAATCCATCGAAACGGGCGAGCGAGCGCTCAGGTTGGACAGCAAGATCGGGGCGCATCAATTCAACAGCTATCTATACACCGGTCAATACGAAAAATTCATTAACAGCCTGCCTGTGCGAGAAGATGCATATGTTCTATTTTATCGCGGGGTCGGCTACTACTACCAAAACGATTTGAACCGCGCTGCTGCCGCGTTTGATCGCGCTTTTGAACTGAATCAATCGTCGGTCATCTCTCAGATCGGCAAGGCGCTGAGGCTTGCCATTGCGGACAAGAAGCGCGAAGGGCTTGAGATACTGGAAGCTGCCGAAGAGAGGATCGCGAAAAACAGAATTGCTGATGGCGAGATCACTTACAAATTCGCTCAAGCCTATGACGCGCTGGGCGAGCGTGCCCATGCGCTCGCGGCATTCAACCGCAGCATCGAGCAGGGATTTTTCTGTTATCCATATTTCGCAAGCGACCCTTTGTTGAAGAACATTCGTGGTGAAGCAGAATTCGCAGTCATTCTCGAAAAAGCTCGCCAGCGACACGAGGATTTCAAACGCGAATTGGAAAAAGCAAAATAAAAAATCAGTTCACCGCAGAGGCGCAGAGGGCGTAGAGATTACGCAGAGAAAAACTATTTAACCTCTGCGTCCTGCGGCGCCTCTGCGGTGAACTGATGTGCATTAAACCGAAGCGCCTTCGCGGATCAAAGCGCGGCCTATGACCATTCGTTGAATCTGGTTCGTGCCTTCGTATATCTGCGTGATCTTCGCATCGCGCATGTATTTCTCAATCGGATAATCGCGGCAATAGCCGTACCCGCCGAACAATTGCACTGCGTCGGTCGCTACTTTCATCGCAGTATCGGTTGCGAATACTTTCGACATGGCCGAAATCTTCGAGACATCTTTCACGCCCGCGTCCACAGCTCGCGCTGCGGCATAAACCAGATGGCGCGCGGCTTCGACCTGTGTGGCCATATCTGCGAGCATGAACTGAATCCCTTGAAACGAAGCTATTGACTGGCCGAACTGCTGGCGCTGCTTTGTGTATGCAAGCGCCAGATCGAGCGCGCCTTGCGCGATGCCCAGCCCTTGAGCGGCGACGAAAGGACGCGCTATGTCGAGCGTCATCATCGCGTGCTTGAAGCCACGGCCTTCGCTGCCGCCGAGCAAGCTGCTGGCAGGCAGTTTCATATCACGAAAATGAGTTTCGTTGACCGGCACGCAGCGAATGCCCATCAGGTCTTCGCGCTTCCCAAGCTCGAAGCCCGGCGTGTCGCGCTCTACGATGAAGCCTGAAACGCCGCGCGAGCCTCGATCAGGATTGACCGTCGCAAATACTGTGTAGATTGTGGCCGCAGCGCCGTTCGTCGTCCACTTCTTATCGCCGTTGATTGTGTAGTTGTCGCCCTCGCGTTCTGCGCGCGTTGAAAGACTGCCCGCGTCCGAACCCGCGTTCTTTTCAGAGAGGCAGAATGAGATCAGTTTTTTGCCTTCCGCAATGTCGGGCAGGTATTTTTGCTTTTGCTCTTCGGTGCCGCCGACTATGATCGGAAGCGAACCCAGCGCGTTGACTACGTAAGCGCATCCGATGCCGCCGCACGCACGCGATATTTCTTCGGACACGATGCAGAGGTTGAGCAGGCCAGAGCTTGAGCCGCCGTATTCTTTCGGAATCCACATTCCCATAAGTTTCGCGTCCTGCAATGCCTTGATTACGCTCCAGGGATATTCGCCCGTGCGATCAAGTTCTGCGGCAATCGGCTCCACGTGTTCTGTGGCAATGCTGCGCGCCAGGTCGCGATAGTAAAGATTCTCTTTAGACAACAGTTCGTCCACGGATCATTCCTCCTGATTTCGGTATGCGTGATGAATGGCGGATTGTATCGGCTCGCGCCTTTGACAGTCAAAAGGATTTAATGCGAAGAGGCCAGTATCAAAATTCCACCGCTCGCCATTGCCGACAGTTGCTCTTCGGCGTGCTCGCGCAATTCGGCGGGGGTCATATGCAACATCTGTTCAAGGCTGGATGTAGCAAGCACGCGATTGATCACTTCGTAACCGAGCAGGTAGCCGCCTCGCGGCGGGGCGTCGTCGCTCTGCGAGTTCGCAAACCAGGGCGCATATCGTTCGGGCGGCGCGGAAAAGGCAATAAGTTCGAGGAAATGCGCGGCGCTTGCAGATAATTCCTCCTGCTGCGCGGTCAGCTCTTCATCTGAAAAGTGCAGGTAAAAAGAACGCTTATGGCCGGGATAGATCGCTTCGGTTCCCGCGACCGCCATGCCTTCGATCATTAAAGGCATATGCGGCGTGCGAAACTCGGCGAGCGCAGGTTGCTGGAATAGAAAACTGAAATGATAAAGGTGAAAGAATTCGTGCAGCAGCGCGACGCGAAGATGATCGGGCGGATAATCGGCAAGCACTTCTGCGCCGAGGCAGAGCGTATCGGGTATTCCTGAATCGTTATGCACTGGTCGCACAGAGCCATCGAATCTGAACAGGCTCAGGCCGATATAAATATCTCGTTGCTGCTGGTACTCGCGAAAGCGGGTCTTGAAATCAATAAACGCCATTATGAGGAGGCTGGTGTGGGCGTCTGAAATATTCCTGTTGAATTCGCGTATGGCATCTATCTTTTCAGGAACGCGCACGAGAAATTCGTTAAGCATCGCGCGGCGACTTTTCAAATCAGTGTTGCGATAAACAGCGCGATCAAAGTAATCGCGATGTTTGTTTTCCACCATCTGCATCCACAATTTTCGCTGGCGCACGAGCGGTAAATGTTTCGCCTGTTCCCAGTAAACCAGAAAATCGTCCACTATGTTTACGATTTTGGGGCCTTCAAAGAGTCTCTCAAAAATGGTGCGGTCAAGGGCGGGGCCTGCAAATGTTTTCGGCGCGTGTGACGAGAGGAGAAGCAAGGCGATCAGGACGGCGACTTTTTTCAAGTTCGGCATCTGAAACTCCTTCTCCGTTCAGGCTTTCGATTGCTGCTATCACAATGAACGCGCAAGCCAGTAAAAAGTTGCAGCCCAGATAGCTTAAATCAACTCAGTGAAAACGCAAGCAAAATCCTAATTGCCAGCAGGGCAACATGTAGGGGCAAGGCTTGTCCCTGCCCGGATTGCCGACAGGCGATGAGCGGTCATGGCCTTACGACCATTCGGGCAGGGACAAGCCCTGCCCCTACAACTGCGGATACAAGGCGGGCGAGTGTGTGCTAGAATTTGTTGTCCGTTTAACCTGTATATTCTATTATGAGCAATATTCTGGTAGTAGATGATTCACCAACTATGCGACGAATGGTCATCGCGTCATTGCGCCAGTTGGAAGGGGTTAGTTTTAATGAGGCTTCAAGCGGCCTCGAAGCAATTGAGCGCCTCGCGCTCTCGCCCGTCAATTTGATAATACTCGATTTGAACATGCCTGATATGCATGGGCTTGAAGTTGTCAGTTTCGTGCGCAAACATAGCCTGTACCGCGCAATCCCCATAATCGTGCTGACGACGAGAGGCGACGAATCCAGCCGGGAGGCAACAGCAGCGGTCGGAGCATCTGTTTATCTGACCAAGCCATTTCTTCCCAACGTGCTTGCGGCGCATGCTGTCGAATTGTTGAACAGGTAAAGGTCAAAGGAAAGACTTGTCCATCGCCGAACACAAAGC
>DATEKX010000507.1:0-8298 GCA_035277165.1 Blastocatellia bacterium
TTCTGATAGGAGGCTCGCTCTCTACCTTGGCCGATAATCGTAAACCAAAAGCGCCTGATGATACTCCTTTCTGGGCAAATCGCCCGGACGGGGCCGCATTTGGGAAAGAGATGGATGGGCGGCTTCGGAAAGCGCAGCAGGTTCTCGATCAGATGCTTGCGGTAAAAGGCAAGCGAACAATTGACAACACGCTTCGGCTTTACGACGAAGTATTGACCAATCTGGAAGCCGCAGCTTATCAAACAGACCTGATTCAAAACGTTCATCCTGATGAGGCGTTTCGCGCGGTTGCCGAAAAAGAGAATCAGGAAGTTTCAGCGTTCGCTACTACGCTGTCGCTCAACACGTCGGTCTATAACGCGATTGCCGCGCTCGAATTGAACGAGGCCGATTCCGAAACGCGCTACTACATCGAGCGAACGTTACGCGACTTCCGGCTGGCGGGCGTGGACAAAGACGAAGCCACGCGCAAGAAGATCACAGAACTGCGCGACGAGCTTGTCAAAATCGGGCAGGAATTTTCCCGCAACATACGCGACGACGTTCGCACAGTCACAGCAAACAATGCGTCAGAGCTTGAAGGTTTGCCCGCAGACTTCATCGCGCGGCACAAACCCGGCGCGGACGGTAAGATTACGCTCACGATTGATTATCCCGATTCGCTGCCGGTCTTCTCTTATGCGAAGAATGAAGACCTGCGTAAACGAATGTACATCGCTTATAACAATCGCGCTTACCCCAAGAACATCGAAGTGCTTAACAAGATGATAGCCAGGCGCGATGAACTTGCTCACCTGCTCGGTTTCAAAAACTGGGCCGACTACATCACCGCTGACAAGATGGTCGGCAGCGCCAAAAACGCTTCGGACTTCATAGACAAGATCGCCGAAGCATCGGGCGCGCGAGCCGAACACGATTATCAAACGCTGCTCAAACGCAAACAGAAGGATGCGCCCGGCTCTACGGTCGTCAATGCGTGGGAGAACAACTACTATGCGGAACTGGTGCGAAAGTCCGACTACGCTTTCGACTCACAATCCGTGCGGCCCTACTTCGCATACGACCGCGTGAAGCAGGGCGTGCTCGATGTAACAGGTCGCCTTTTCGGCGTAAGCTTTCGCGCAGTGAAATCTGCGCCCGTGTGGCACCCGGATGTCGAGTGCTGGGAGATGCTGGAAAGCGGAAAGCAGGTCGGGCGATTCTACCTCGACATGCACCCGCGAGCGGGCAAGTATAATCACGCGGCGCAATTTGGTATCCGCACAGGCGTTCAAGGCAGGCAGATTCCCGAAGCCGCGCTCGTCTGCAATTTTCCCGGCGGCGTCGAAGGCGAGCCGGGACTGATGACGCATGATGATGTTGTGACGTTCTTCCACGAGTTCGGTCATCTGATTCACTTCCTGCTTGCGGGGCGGCATCAATGGGTTGGAATAGGCGGCATCAGCACCGAGCAGGACTTTGTTGAAGCGCCGTCACAAATGCTCGAAGAATGGGCATGGGACCCTGCGACGCTTGCGACTTTTGCAAAGCACTACCAGACGAACGAACCCATCCCGGCTGCGCTCGTAAAGCAAATGAAACGTGCCAGCGAATTCGGCAAAGGGTCGCAGGTGCGACGCCAGATGGTCTACGCGAAACTGTCGCTTTCGATTTATGACCGAGACCCGAAACAGGTTGATACAGATGCGATGGTGAAGCAATTGATGAGTCAGTATCAGCCGTTCCCTTACGTCGAAGGAACACATTTTCAAACTGCGTTCGGGCATCTGGATGGCTATTCGGCAGTTTACTACACCTATATGTGGTCGCTTGTGATAGCCAAAGACCTGTTCAGCAAATTCGACCGCTCGAACATGTTTGCGCAGGGAGTGGCTCGCGCTTATCGCGATAAGATACTAGCGCCGGGTGGGAGCCGCCCGGCTGCAGATTTGGTCAAAAGTTTCTTAGGCAGACCATTCGATTTTGCCGCATGGCAGGCGTGGCTCAAAGAATGATGAAGTATGAACGATGAATGATGAATTAAGAGTCTCTCTTGAGTTCATCATTCATCGTTCATACTTCATCGTTTCTTCGGAAACGCTCTAATGATATAATCCGCCTCGCTACGGCCTTTACGCCTCAGTGCTAATCTTTAAAATAATGATTTGATGGATGCGACATGCTCCTATGAGCAAAGAAGCCTTATCAAAAAGTTGCCCGAATTGCGGAATGGCGGCGAGCACAGAATCGCGTTTCTGCATTAACTGCCGCCATGAACTCTCGCAGCCTTCTGCTTCGCCTCAGCTTACCGTGCTGGAATACATCTGCCCGAAATGCAAAACGACGGTGGGCCGAGCGGCTACCTTTTGCGGAAACTGCGGCGCGGCGCTCGGCAAACAGACCGAAGAATTTCCTCTGCTCGCGTGCGCCATCCTTGCAATTGTGGCGATTGCTTTCCTGATAATTATTTTCGCGGGCAGCAACCAGCCGCGTGTTGCATTCCGCGAAGCATATCTGGCTTCGCTTCCGGGCGATGCTAAATCCGGCGGCGGAGTGCCTTTCCTGAGTTTCAATCGCGCAGAGTCGAAGGTAGCCTATTCGGCTAAAGACAGCGACCAGCCCTATGTCTACGATGGCGACAAAAGGCTCAGAGATTTCGATTCGGCTGAAAAGGCCATCTTCAGTCGCGATGGGAGCCGCTTCGCTTACGTCGCAAAAGATGATCGCAAAGCCACTAACGAATTCGTCGTCGTTGATGGCAAGCGCGGCCCTTCGGTTGACAGCGTCGGCACGCTCAGTTTTTCGCCCGACGGGAGAGTAGTCTACGGCGCAGCCCTTTCCGGTAAGTGGTCGATATATGTCGAACACGAAAAGGGGCCGACATTCGATAGCGTCTATTTCCCCGTGTTCGCTCGTGACGCAAAGACCATAACTTACATAGGCAAACTGGGCGACAAATATGTCATCATTAGGGACGGCAAACAGGGCGAGATGTTCGATGACATCGCGACCATTAGAATCAGCCGCTATGGGACGACCGTGGCATATCAGGCAAAACAGAACGGCAAATGGTTTGTTGTTGTCAACGATAAGAAAGGGCCGAACTTCGATTCGATTGAGGACGGGCCAGCCGTAAGCGACGACGGAAGCAAAGTAGCTTACGTAGCATATGAAAGCTGGTTCAGCATCTCTGCGCCTCAGCGCGAATACCATCTGGCAAACGCTTCGTATCAAGGCGCAGCGCCCGCGACGCGCAAAGTCCTGATGATCGGAGACAAAAGACAAGAGTTGGATTACGCGACTACCATCTACGGGTTGCTGTTCAACCCCGAAGGCAGCCGTGTAGCGTACAAGGTGAGAAAGTACAACAAGTATTACGTCATGGACGGAGACAGAAAAGGCCCGGAGTATGATTTGATAACTTCGCTGGTGTTCACGCCTGACGGCAGCCGTGTAGCTTACGACGCATATCAAAACGGCAAAGCGTTCTTAGTCGTGGGCGACACTAACGGCCCCACGTTTGATGAAGTCTATTCGCCGTCATTCAGCCCGGACAGCAGTCAGGTGGCCTTTGTAGCAAAGAAAGCGGATAAGCGAATGATGATCGTCGGTGACGTAAAATATCTGACTTACATTTACCAGACAGGGCCGGAGTGTGATGTGATTTATCCCCCTTTATTCAGTATTGATGGCAGCTCGGTAGCTTACGGAGCGGTGCAGGGGCAATCCATAATGTGGAAGGTGATGAACCTGAACGAAGTTTCACAGTTTCACGTGGACAAATAGCAGTAACGGAGGAATCGAGCGTGAAGTATTGCGCGCAGTGCAAGCTAGACCTTCCTGACAGCAGCAAGTTTTGCAGGTCTTGCGGCGGCAATTTAAGCGAAGCCCGAACTGTGATTGAACTAAAGCTGCGCTGCAGGAATTGCGGGGCCGAAATTCAGACGGACTGGAAGAATTGTGGTCTCTGCGGCCATCCGATTCAATCAGCCGCGCCTACAGTCAAGATGGCCCCTGCGCCGACCTGCTCAGGTTGCGGTATGACGCTCAGCGAAGAAATGAAGTTTTGCATGGGCTGTGGCAAATCATCCGCGTCCGCAGAGACTAATCAATCGCGGGTATCCGCTTCAGAAACAGATAGCGGCGCGAAGCTGGCTGCTACGATTAAAGAAAGGGTAGTGATCCCGCTCAGCCCGTTACCTCCTCCTCAAGCAGACGTAGCTTGTCGAAGATGCGGCGCGATGGTGCTAGGGGGACTTAAGTTTTGCGAGAAGTGCGGAACGTCAATCACGTTTCAAGGCCCGAGGATTCAGCCCGACAAGAGCCGGAAGATTTTGTTTATAGCATCGGGCGCGGCCTTCGCTCTTATCCTGCTTGTCGTTGGAGGGCATTTGTGGGGAGTGAGCGTGACTGTCATCTGTAACCAGCCGGGCGCGCAGGTCTTCATTGACGATAAGATGGTTTCAAGCTCAAGCTACGGCGGCCAGCGCATCACCATCAGCCATGTGCTTCGCGGCCAGCGCACGCTCAAAGTCAAGCGCGAGGGATTCGAGGATGCTATTTCAACTCTCAGACTTGGCCTCGGTGATTTCTCGAAGACCATCGAGGTCAACTTGAGACCTTACCTCTACAGCCTGACGGTCACGAGCACTCCGGCGGCCTGCAAGGTTTTAGTAGACGGAAAAGAAGCAGGTTCTACAGATACCAGCGGCCAGTTGACGCTGAAAAATATTTCACAGGGCAGTCATACGTTGACCGTTCAGCGCGCAGGGTATCAAGACTGGACGCAGAATATTTCTCTCACTTCGTCGCAAACGATCAAGGCTGACCTGGCACTGGCTCTAGGCGGTTCGTGGCAAGGCTCTTACGCTGTTTCGCAGACATCGCCGCCTGCTGGCTTTACTCTCAGCATCACGCAGACGGGCACATCGTTTACAGGAAGGGCCGACCAGCGAGACAACAACAACTCGGAAACTAATGCCACGCTTGAAGGCTCTGTCAGCGGCAGAGACATCAAGTATGTGAAGCGTTATACGAATGGCGGAACAGCCGAATATAAAGGCACTGTTGACGCAAGCGGATTGCGCGCGTCAGGGACATGGTTGTCGGGCGGCGCGTCGGGAATCTGGGTGATGGCTAAAGTCGAAAAAGCCGATAGCGGGTGGATAGCGCCGATCTATAGTAAGATAGACAGCTTTAATGCCAATGTAAGCGATTTGAAGTTTTACGAAACCGGCAGCGAGTCGCCGAAGCAAAGAATATACAGCACTCGCTTTGGCGCTTCTTCATCCAGGTTCATTAATTACGATCTCTTTCTGAAGTATCCGGTTCCGGGCCGCCGCATTGAATTCGAGACCAGCGCCGTATATTACAATAGCGACGGTACGGTTCTGGGCAGGAGGACGAGGCAGGCCAGCGTAGAGTCAGGTTGGAATGAGTCGAATCATTTTGATGGGTGGGGAACCGGCACGCCGGGGTCATGGAAGACCGGGTTTTACCGTGTAGATATTTTCGTCGCGGGCAAAAGGATTGCCAGCAAATGGTTTGAGGTTTATTGAATTCGCTTGAAAGACTACATATACTGAACGACTTTGAATTGAGCACACAACGCGCCAGCAAAAACATGAGCGACTCTCGACTCCTCTGTTCAAACGAGCAGGGGCCAACTGACTTCACTAAAACGTCTCAAGTTATTTTCCTGCTCATTGCGATTTTGTTCGCGGCAACCCGGCTCTGGAATTTCACTGCATACGGTTTGTTCAGCGACGAAGTATTCACAGCGCAGACTATCAGCCTGAGCTGGCACGATATGTTCAGCGCAGTCATTTACGATGTCGTGCACCCGCCGCTGTTTTATGTTCTGCTGAAAACATGGATTCATATCGGTGGAAGCTCCCTCGGGTGGATGAAGCTTTTTCCCGTTGTGGTTTCAATTGCCTCGATAGTTCCCTTCTACCTGCTCTGTCGCGAACTGAAGCTGAAAGCTGCGACGATGAACCTTGCGCTTTACGCGATGGCTGTCAACGAATACATGGTCGGCTATGCGCAAGAGCTGCGAATGTACAGCTTGCTTTTGCTGCTGACCATAGCTTCGTTGTGGCTCTTTGCAAAATTCGTCAATGCAATTGACATATCGAGGGGACTGCTGTTGGCGTTATTTGCAATCAGCCTGCTGCTTGTCTATACGCACTATTATGGCTGGTTGATTATCGCTGTGGAATTTTTATTCCTGCTGATTTCCAAACGTGACCGCGTGATTTCGTTTTCGTTATCGCTTGCGGGTTTGATCGTTTGCTTTGCTCCGTGGGCTTTTCTGGTAACAGAAGCTGCTGTAAACAAGGGCGGGCTTGGGCCTAATCTCAACTGGAATGGGCGGCCAAGGCTGTTCGATCTGGTGTGGTATTACGCGATTCTCAACGGGCCTGTATACAATCGCTTCAGGCCGTATGCCATGACGTTTGCAACAGTCTTATTCAGCGCGCCGATTCTGTTCTGGGCCTGGCAGGCTATCAGAAAAACAAGAATGAAAGATAGGAGCGTGTTTGCGTGGCTGATGCTTTTGTCTTTGCTTCCCGCAGTCATCACATTCGTTGCAAGCCAGGTGTTGCCGCAATCGGTATGGGGCATACGTTTTCTGATCATCATAGCGCCTTCGTACCTGCTCTTATTATCCATTGCCGCGATGAGGCTGCGACCGAAATGGCTGATGACGCTCACAGTGAGTCTTATGATCGCGTGGGTAGCTTTCAGCGGAGGCATCCAGCTTGCCAACAGAGACAAGATTGCGTGGGAGCCTTTAGTGCGACGGATGATTCAAGCCGAGCCGGATCAATTAGAGCTTATAAAGGTCTACACAAAGCAAGGAGTCACAGCAACAACTATTCAGTATTACCTGGATAGCGCCAACGAGAAGAAGCTGCGAGTTGAATACCTTGGTGATTACACGGAGTCGAGGGATGAGCATTTCTGGGTAGCGTTTCTGAAGTACGAGCACGAGCATAATCCGCTGCCGCCAAGCGATCTGGTTGAGCGCGGATATAAAGTAGGCGACGCAATCGAAGCCGACGCCCCCGGCCACAAAGTATTTCTGCTTCCCGTCTGGCGACATTGACGACCCTGCGGCCCGTTTGTAGAGAATATATTTTTGTTGACCTGTCTCCCGTTTAACCCGGTCACGCCTCCTGTACGTTCACCCCATTGACATCTACGACCTGCGCATTGCCATAAGTAGTGTTGTTGCCAGCCGCAACTCCGTTAGACTCGGCGGGCACATCCTGATTCTCTTCTCCTTTGATGCGGAAATACTTGCCGGGTAATCCATTGACAGTCCCGCTGCGCAGCACCCAGTTACCGTGATTGTCTTGCTCCTTAAAATGGAAGCGATAAGCTTGTCGCCATACCATAGCTCGCTGGTTGACAGCTCGCGGCAACGGCCAAAAATTATCAATACGATCCAAGCCGCCGAAGCCCAAATCCTTCACATGGTCGCCATCTCTGTTGTTCATATTGAAACCGAAATTTTGAATAACTTGATTGAGTTCCTGCTGCGTCGTGCGGGTATATGCTTGTCGAGCATTGCGAATATCAAAGGCATTTGCGACGGCATTGCCGGGCACTTGATTGCCTCCAGCTATACCGAAATCGTATCGTATGCGATTCGGGCCGGGAGCGCGGTCGTAAACTGTGCCCCCGCCGGGATAGGCCAGATTGAAGTTTTGAAGGTTTCCAGCACCATCGTAGGCGTTCAACGCGAGGTTTGGATACTGGTTCTGCGGTTTGTACCAGATGATCGGTATGGGATCAAGCACAGTGCCCTCGTGATAGCGATAAGTATTGGCTGCAACATTGAGGGCGTGATGAGGGGCAGCCGTTCGGGTTGGGGCCAGATGGGCGAGGATGTCGCCAATATCCGGGCCGTGCTCAGTAAAAGCCGTGTTTATATAATCGCGGGCTTGTTGTTGAAAATCTGCCGCTGCTTGTTGTAATAGAACCTCCTGTTCTTCAACCAGCTCTCTCAATCTGAGATATTTATCTAGCTTATAGGGATGGCTTTTAAGGCCCCGCAAAATCGCGCGGTGCGGCTTGATCCGCAATTTGGCAGGAAGAAGATCACTAATTTGCCGTTCTACTCCAGCCAGCGCCCGGGCGGCAGAGTTATGTTGCCGTCTCGCATCTGCCAAGTCCCGCCATGCTTGCCTGTAGTTTGCGCTGGTTTGAGCGACCCGCTCGTGAACCAGAGTGTCTATTTCGTTTAATCGTGTCCATTTCAGAGAAGCCATTCCAAGTTCTAGCTCTCCGTCTATCAATCGAAATGAGAAG